>NZ_JBEZXU010000043.1:0-93686 GCF_040638175.1 Actinoplanes sp. NPDC026670 | reverse complement strand
CCTCAGTCGCCGTCGCCGGCCGCTGACCGCCAGCGCTGGCCGCTGACCAACGGCGCTGACCGTTGACCGCCAGCGCTGGGCGTTGACCAACGGCGCTGGCCGGTGACCGCCAGCGCTGGCCGGTGACCAACGGCGCTGGGCGTTGACCAACGGCGCTGGGCGCCGCCGCTGACCGCTGGCCGCCGGCGCTGACCGCTGACCGTCAGCGCCGGCCGTTGCGAATGCGGCCACTTCCTCGGTCCTGAGCGCCCGACCACCGTCGCAGGCGACTGAAACTCCGGCCCGAGGCCGAGAATGTCGTATTCGCGGAGGTCCGTCCCCGGCCAACCTTGTAGATCTTGCACGGTTTTCCACGCTGGCAGCAATCTTGCACGTTTCTTCACGTGTGGGCATGTTTTGTCGTGCAAGGTCTACTGCGCCCGGGAGACCTTGCAGCTTTCTTCCCGCCGGGAGGCGGAAAAGGCTGCAAGATCGGCGCGAGCGTGGAGAACCGTGCAAGATCCGCGGGCGGCGAGGCGCAGGCGGCAAGTCGCGGGCGTGGAGACGCGGGCCGCAAGACTCGGGCAGCGGGACTCGGGCCGCAAGACTCGGGCGGCAGCAGCCCGGGCGGCGGCAACGCGGGCGGCAGCAGCCCGGGCGGCGGCAACGCAGGCGGCGGCAACGCAGGCGGCGGCAACGCAGGCGGCGGCAACGCGGGCCGCAAGACTCGGGGCCGCAGCAGCCCGGGCGGAGGCAGCGCAGGCGGAGGCAGCGTGGGCGGCGAGGCTCGGGCGGTGGGGGCGTTGGCGGGCGCTGGGTCAGCTGAGCAGCGTGGTGGTGAACGGGCCGGCTGCCATCGGGAAGTGCAGTTCGACGGCGCCGGCCTGTGCTGTGACCACGTGCACGTCCCGGTAGCGGCCGTGTGGGCGTGCGGTCAGCCCGGTGATCCGGGCCCGGGGCAGAACCGTGCGGGCCAGGGAGAGGTCGTCGCCGGCCGGGGTGAACCAGTCGCGCCGGTGAATGACCTGGATCTCCCGGTCGTCGGCGACCAGGATCGAGGCGTGCAGGGTGATCGGCCAGACCCGGCGGTAGAGCCGTTCCGCCGCGGCGTGCGGCACCACCACCCGGCGCTCCGAGGCGTTGATCAGCCGCAGGCCGGGCTCGGACCCGATCAGCCGGTGGTAGTCGGTCAGCAGCCCGGTGTCGTCCCGGCCGAGTCGCGGCTCAGCCGGGACGCCCAGGTCGTCGGCGACCACCGACGGCGTGGCCGGCAGACAGCGCAGGCGCAGCTCACGGATCAGATCACGGATCGGGCCGCTGGCCGAGCCGTTGTAGGCGACCGTGTACGCCGAGCCGTCCACCACGTGCACGGTCAGGCGGCCGTTGAGCAGGCGCACGCTGTCCTCGATCGCCGCCACCCTGTCGAGCGGCAGGCTCACCCGGTCGAAGGTGTCGCCGGTCCGCCACAGCACGGTCAGTGTCTCGTCGTCGAGGGCGAGCAGGTAGTCGTACAGATGCATGCCGGGGTTGGCGTTTCGCCGTTCGATGTCCCGCGGCACCTTCAGGACCAGGCGGCAGGTGGCCGGGTCGAGCCCCGCGTTTCGGTAGAGCCGGGGCAGGTCGTCGGCCGTGCGCACCTCGTCGATCCACGGCCCGAAGGCGTCGAACTCCCTGGTGCTGTGCATGTTCATCGCCGGCCTGTCCCATCGTCCGCTACCGAGTTGACAAGATAGGCTCACTTTGTCAAGCTCGTCAACCACGACGAGGGTTGGGGCGGGAGGGCCATGCCGGCAGCATCGCGCGCCGACGAGATCGCGGACTCGGCCGCCGCGGTGTTCCAGCGTTACGGGCTGCGCAAGACCTCGATGGACGATCTGGCCACCGCCGCCGGCCTGTCCCGGCAGGGGCTCTACCTGCACTTCCGCACCAAGGAGGCACTGTTCCACGCCTCGCTGCGGCGGATCCTGCAACGGCAGCGTGAGGGGGTCGCGCAGGCCCTCGCACCCGATGGCCGGCACCTCCGTGACCGGCTGTCCGCCGCGCTGGCGTGCCTGCACAGCGAGTACACGGCCGTCTATCACGGGACCACCGCGGAGCTGATCGACGCGGCGGCCACACTCGGCCGGTCGCTACTGGACGAGACGACCCGGGACATCACCGCCCAACTGGCCGGCGCGCTGGCCGAAGCTCCGCGTCACGACCGCCCGGCCGACGCCGGACAGCTCGCTGCCCTGCTGCTCAGCGCCGTCGTCGGGGCCGCCCACCTCTACCCGGGCGACAACGGCCGGGACCGGATCGACACCGCCCTGACCGTCGTGCTGGCCGGCTCCCGGAGGGTCAGCGAGGAGTCCGGCCCCCCTTGATCACGCCCAGCGCGATCGAGGCCACGAGCGCGATCAGCCCGATGATCAGCAGCCACTTCACGGCCTTCAACAGCAGACCGAGAACGATCAGCACGACGGCGGCGACGGCAAGGGTGTAGAGCAGGGAGCGCATGGTCCGGGGCTACCCGCCGGCCGGAAACGGCAAACCGCCGTCCAGCCGGAGCCCAGATGCCGCTCCCGGTGGACCGAGCACACCCGGTCGAAGGTTGCGATGCGGCCGACATCCGAGATGAAACAAGCACACCCGGACAAGGGCGGCGGTGCGGCCGACATCCGGGACGAAGCAAACGCACCCGGACGAAGGTGGCGATGTGGCTGGCATCCGGGACGAAACAAGCACACCCGGACGAAGGCAGCGGTGCGGCCGACATCCGGGACGAAGCAAACGCACCCGGACGAGGGCGGCGGTGTGGGCGGTGTCCGGGTCGGCGTCGCCATCCGGGCGCGGCGGCCGGGACCGGGCCGAAAATCGGTGGCGGGCGGCTGCGGCCGGGGCGAGCATGCGCGGGGTGATCGTTTCGGGGACGGGTGGGCAGTGGGATGGGACGGCTTGCCGGGTTTGCGGTCTCGCACTGGGGAGAGGATCCGTGGGCTCGAGGATCGTGGAGCCTGATCGGGCGGGACGGCTCGCCCGCGGATCGGGTGGCGCTGGGCGCGCCGATCGGTGGGCGGCTCGTCATCGCCGGGGAGGCCACTCATCCGACGCGGGCCGGGATGACGCATGGGGCGTACGAGCAAGGGGTTCTGGCGGCGGCCTGGGCCGCGGATCTGGGACATGACCGGATCGCGGTGGTCGGGGCCGGGATGGCCGGTCTGGCCGCCGGGCGGGCCTTGACCGAGCGTGGCGTCGACGTGGTCATCTGGGAGGCCCGGGACCGGATCGGCGGGCGGACCGCCCCGGCCGAGATCGACGGCGCCGGTTTCGACCTGGGCGCCAACTGGCTCCAGCAGTACGACGACAACATCCTGGCTCGCCTCGCCGAGAGCCTGTCGCTGCGCACCGTGCCGACCGACTTCGACAACCCGCTGATCCTCGACGGTTCGCCGCGCCCGGCGAACGCGGAGACGGAAGCGATGGCGAGGGCGAGCGCCGAAGCGAAGGCCGGCGCGGACGCGGAACCGAAGGCGGACGCAGAAGCGAAGGCGGGCGCGGAAGCGAAGGCGGGCGCGGAAGCGAAGGCGGGCGCGGAAGCGAAGGCGGGCGCGGAAGCGAAGGCGGGCGCGGAAGCGAAGGCCGAGGCGAGGGCGAAGGCGGGGGCAGGCAGGGAAGCGAAGGCGGGGGCGGAAGCGGGGGCGGAAGCGGAAGTCGCGGTGTGGGCTGGCGAGGCCATCGAGGCCGAACTCAGGGACCGGCTGGCGGCGGCGCCGGACGGAGGGTCGGTGGCTGAGGTGATCGAGGCGTGGACCGGTGGCCTCGGCGACGAAGAAGCGGAGGCGGTCCGGCGGTTCGTCGACGCCGAGATCATGATGGACTCCGGGGCGCCGCTGTCGTGGCTCAGTGCCCGGCACGGGTTCGAGCCCGGCGTCGGGGAGGGTGACCGGTGGATCGCCGGCGGGTACCGGCTGGTCACCGAGCATCTGGCGGCGGGCCTTGCGGTGCGGCTCCGGCATCCGGTCCGCCGGATCGTCGTCGACCCGGACGGGGTGACGCTGTCCGGGGACGCCGGTTCGGTGCGGGCCGGCGCGGTGATCGTCACGGCGCCGCTGGGGGTGCTGGCGGGTGGCGGCATCGAGTTCGAGCCGCCGCTGCCGGAACCGCACCGGGCCGCTCTCGGCCGGCTGGGGATGGGCCGGGTGGAGAAGGTGGTGCTGCGGTTCGGTGAGCGGTTCTGGCCGGCGCATCCGGCCGGCTACTACCGGGTGCACGGCCCGGCCACCGGCTGCATCAGCGAGTGGCTGGACGCGACCGACGCCGATGGCGTCCCCACGCTGGTCGGGCTGTTCGCCGGGCCGTGGCTGGACGAATTGTGGACCGGTTCCGACGAGGAGATCGCCGCCCGCGCCGCGGCCGTCTTCGCGCGGGCCGCGGGCCGGGCGCCGGAACATTCCGGATAGCCGGCCGCACGGCCGCCGAACGGAGAGAGCGGGCCGGTCCGGACAACCGGCCACGCAGCCGCCGAACGGAGAGAGCGGGCCGGTCCGGATAGTCGGCCACGCAGCCGCTGAACGGAGAAAGCGGGCCGGGAGAGCGGACCGCGGCCGCCCGGGTCAGGGCAGCAGGGTGGTCAGGTCCGGTTTCGTGGTGAGGAGGCCGTCGGTCACCGCGAGGCCGGCCAGCGTGTCCACCGAGGCCTTGTTGATCTCGGCGGGCCACTTCGGGAGGACCAGCGCCGCCCGCACCTCCGGCGTGATCTTGGTGTAGGTGGCCAGCACGTTGCGGACCTCGTCCGGGTGGGCGTCGGCGTACTCCAGGGACTTCTTCATCGCCGTGGTGAACCGGGCGACCAGGTCGGGGTTGCTGCCGATCAGCTGGTTGGAGGTGAAGTACATGGCGACGGTCAGGTCGGGCGCCACGTCGACGTAGCTGGACGCGATCCGGCGGGCGCCCGCGGCGACGGCGGCCTGCTGGAACGGCTCGACCACGAAGATCGCGTCGACGCTGCCCGACTCCAGGGCCGGGACCTGGTCGGGGAAGGCCAGCTCGGTGAACTTCACCGCGGCCGCGTCGCCGCCGTCCTCGCGTACCGACTCTCGCACGCTCGTCTCGACGATGTTCTTCAGGGTGTTCGCGGCGACCGTACGGCCGACGAGGTCTTTGGCGGTTTTGATCGGGCTGTCGGCTTTGACGAAGAGGCTGCCGAAGTCCTGACCGTCGGCGCCGGTCGAGTTGGTGCCGTTGGCGACGACCTTGACCGGCAGGTTCTTGGAGGCGCCGAGCAGCAGCGAGACGGTGTTGCTGAAGCCGAACTGGTATTCGCCGTTGAGGACGGCCGGCACGATCGCGGCGCCGCCCTGCGCGGTGGTCAGGGTGAGGTCGATCTTCTGCTCGGTGAAGAAGCCCTTCTCCTTGCCGAGGTAGATCGGTGCGACGTCGACGATCGCGATGACCCCGGTGTTGACCTTGTCGAGGGCGGCGGCGGGGGTCGTGGGCTCGTTGCTGCAACCGGCGGCCAGCAGGGTCGTCGCCGCGGTGAGGATCGCGAGCAGGCGTGATCGTCGCATGGAAACGGAACCTAGACCGGACATTCGCATCCGTCAATTATCTTCAGGTCGGGCCCGCCCCTGCCGACAGTTCCGCGAAGGCTGAGGGAGGTGGGCGCGGGCATGTCGCAGGTGAGCGGAAGACGGCGCGGCGACGCCGCGACCCGCTGGATCCGTGGCGCCCTCGCCGGGGTTTACCTGGCGCTCGCCATCACCAACTTCCTGATCCTGGCCGGCACCGCCCGCACCGTGATGACCGCGCTGGACGGCGCGACCGCCCTGTTCATGGCGATCGCGGCGACCAGTCGACGGCCCGGCCGGCGCGGTGAGCTGCTGGCGTTCCTGCCGATCATCGACAGCGTCGCGCAGGTGGCCGTCACCGGCCGGCTCCAGTACAGCACCACCCTGATGCTGACCCTGCTCGGCGTCGGCGCGGCCGTGACCTCACGGCGGATCTTCACGGCGTCGGCGCTGCTCGGGGTCGGCGGCTGGGCGCTGACGGTGGCCGCCGAGGAGCAGCTGCGCGGGCCGGACACCGGCTACTACAGCGTGCAGGTGGTGTTCGCGGCGCTGCTCGGCGCGCTGATGCACGAGGCGCTGCGCCGGCGGCAGCTGGCGCTCAAACGGGCGCACGAGAAGGTCACGACGGTCGCCGAACGGTTCGAGCGGCTGTTCAACGCGTCACCCACCGGGGTGGCGATCGCCGACGAGACCGGGCGGATGGTGGCCGCCAACCCGGCCTTCTGCGAGCTGGCCGGACGGCCCGAGGGCGAGGTCCTGGGCGCCGACGTCACCCCGTTCCTCATCGAGGGCGAGCATCGGATGGTACGGCCGGACGAGTCCACCCGATGGGCGTACGCCACGGTCGCGGTCAGCGAGGTCGCCGGCCGCCCGTGGACGCTGCTGCAGATGCAGGACGTCACCGACCGGCACCTGGCCGAGGAGGAGGCCCGCCACTCGCACAAGCTGCTGGCCGCCGTGGCCGCGGCGGCGCGCCGGATCCGTACCGGTGAGGACGCCCGCGCCACGATCATCGCCGCGATCCGGGACCTGGCCGCCGCCGACAGCGTGTCGCTGCTGGAGGCGCCGGTGGACACCGGGTCGCGTACGCCGGCCGGCCCGGTCCGTGAGGTGGTGGTGACCGACGCGGACGGCGCCGCCGTGATCGGCACCCGGGTGCCGCTGGACGGCACGTCGATGATCGCCCGGGTGTGGCTCAGCGGCGAGGAGATCTTCCTGGCCGACCCGGCGTCCGACCCGCGGGTGTCGGCGGAGCTGCTGAAGAAGGTCGACGGGAAGTCGATGATGTGGCAGCCGGTGATCGTCGACGGGGCGGTCACGGCGGTGCTCGCGGTCGGCTGGAGCCGCCGGGTGGAGTCGGTGAGCGACTACCGTACGCGTGCGGTGGCCCTGCTCGCCGACGAGACGGCGCTGGCGCTGGAGCACGAGCGGCTGCTGCGCCGGCTGGAGCGGATGGCGTTCACCGACACGCTGACCGCGCTGCCGAACCGGCGGGCCTGGCAGGAGGCGATGGACCGGATGGTCGCCGACGCCGAGGAGTCGGGCGAGCCGCTGACCGTGGCGATCGCCGACCTGGACCATTTCAAGCGCTACAACGACACGTACGGCCACGCGGCCGGCGACGAGCTGCTGCAACGGGCGGCGGCGGCGTTCGCGGCGGGCATGCGCGACGAGGACTTCCTGGCCCGCTGGGGTGGCGAGGAGTTCATGTTCGCCCTGCCCGGCACGGGTTCCGACGACGCGGTCAAGGTGCTGGACCGGATGCGGGCCGCGATGCCGGACGCCCAGACGTGCAGCATCGGCGTGGCCACCTGGGACGGCCGCGAGTCGCTGGCCCAGCTGCTGCAACGAGCCGACGCCGCGCTCTACACGGCCAAGCACGAGGGCCGCGACCGGGTACGCGCGTCGGCGCGCGCGCTGAGCACGTTCCGGAGCCCGGCCGCGTAAATCATTGACGACCTTGATCCGGTCGTGTGATGTGGACGCCGTGGACTCCGACGACCTGATCTTCGAGTTGCGGACGCTCGTCGACGAGACCGCCGCGCCCGCGCCGGACACTGTGGACGTCGCCGGGTCCGGCACCTTCCGGGTCGCCGAACGCCGGCTGCGGGAGTTCTTCCTGCACTCGCCGGTCCCGGCGGTCACCGTGCTGGTCGGGGACCGGCCGGTCGGCGTGGTCACCAGGCGCGCCCTGTTCGCCGCGGGCGGCACCGCGGCCGAGCCCGGCGCCGGTGAGCGCCTGGAACCGCTGGGTGACTCGACCCGATACCGTCTACTCGTCTTCGCCTGCCGGGCGTGCGACCGGACCGAGCACCGCATCCACTACGACCCCCGCGACCTTCCGCACTGCGCCCACGGCCGGATGGAGCTGCAACGATGAGCCTGGACGCGCTGGCCAACCCACCGGACGTGCTGGTGTCGCCGCGCTTCTTCCGGACCGCTTATCTGCCCGCGTACGCCGCCGCGATCTTCCTGATCGTCCTGGTCTGGGCGGGCGCGCCCGGGCAGCGGGTGGACTTCGGCGACGCGTGGGCGACGGCCAAGGACCTCGGTGTCCTGGAGGCGGTCCTGATCGCTCTGGCCGTGGTGCTGGCCGCGGTGGTCGTCCAGCCGTTGCAGTCCTGGCTGGTGCGGGTCCTGGAAGGCGACGTCCCGCGCTGGCTGGGCGCCTCGCTGCGGCAGCGCCGGCACGTGACGCTGCGCAGCCGGATGGCCGGGCAGGCGGCCGCCGCCCTGTCCGCCGCCGTGCAGTCCGGGCAGCAGCGGCAGATCAACGAGGCCGGGCAGGCGTCGGCGCGGCTGCGGTCCCGGTACCCGTCCGAGACCGAGGTCCGCGCCACCCGGCTGGGCAACGTGCTGGCCGCCACCGCCGACACCGCCGGGCAGGATCACGGCCTCGACCCGATCGTGGTCTGGCCGCACCTGTACCCGCTGCTCGGCGAGAACATCCGCGGCGTGGTCGACGACCTGCGGGACGCGCTCGACGCCGCGGTCCGGATGTGTGTGGTGATGGCGCTGACCGCGATCGGCGCGGCCGGGCTGCTGGCCTGGCACTCGGGCTGGTGGACGCTGCTGGCGCTGGTGCCGCTGGGGATCTCGGTGCTCAGCTACGCCGGGGCGGTGCGGGCCGCGGTCGCCTACGGGACCGGGGTGCGGGCGGGGCTCGACCTGCACCGGTTCGACCTGCGGACCGCGCTGCACCTGCCGCTGCCACGTGACCCGGCGGCCGAGCGGATCGCCAACGAGGAGCTGTGCGACCTGCTCCGGCAGGGTGTTCCACTGCGCGGCTCGTACGAGCATCCGCCGCGGCCGGACCAGGAGAAATGATGAGCGTCCTCCCGTACAGCCGGATCGTCGCGCAGAACCATCTGAAACAGGCCCTGGAGATCGCCTACGTCTCCCCCGCGGTCGGCGGTGTGCTGGCCACCGGCCGCCGGGGAACCGCGAAGTCGACAACCGTGCGGGCCTTCTCCCGGATGGTCTCCGGGGACCTTCCGGTCACCCTGCCGCTCGGCGCCACCGAGGACCGGGTGGTCGGCGGCTGGAACGTCGACCGGCTGCTGCAGGGCGAGAGCACCTGGATGCCCGGCCTGATCGAGGAGGCCGGCGGCGGCGACTCCACCGGCGTCCTCTACGTCGACGAGATCAACCTGCTCGAGGACCATCTGGTCAACATCCTCCTCGACGCGGCGGCGACCGGGATCCTGACCGTCCAGCGGGACGGGGTCTCCCGCAGCAACGTGCCGGTCCGGTTCAATCTCGCCGGCACGATGAACCCCGAGGAGGGCGGGCTGCGGCCGCAGCTGCTGGACCGGTTCGGGCTGGTGGTGTGGGTGGACTCGGCCGCGTCGGCGAGTGAGCGGGCCGAGATCCTGACGACCGTCCTGGAGTTCGAGCGGCTGTCGGCCGGGCCGCCGGAGGAGCTGCGGGCGGCGTATGCGGCGGACGAGGAACACCACCGCCGTCTGGACGCCGCACGCAGCCGGGTGCCCGGGATCGTGATCCCGGAGAAGGCCGCCACCATGGCGGCCGCGATCGCCGTGGAGTTCGGTCTGGACGGGCACCGCGGCGAGCTGGCCATGCTGCGCGCGGCGCGGGCGATCGCCGCCATCGCCGGGGACGGCGAGGTGGACGCCGGTCATCTCACCGAGGCGGCGCCGCTGGCCCTGGTCCACCGGCGCGGGACGAGCGAAAGCGGCACGCTGCGCCGGTGGTCGGCCGAGGACGACGCGATCGTGGCGCGGGCGACAAGTGCTGCCGGCTGACACCGTCGCCGACCGGATCGCGGGCACGCTGACGTGCGCCGCGTTCGATCACCGGCTGGGCGGCGTCCTGCTGCTGGACCTCCGTCCCGACCTGCTCGACGGCCTGGCGGCCGGGCTGGCGGGCGCGGTCGGCGGCCCGGCCCGGGTCGTGACGCTGGGCGCCGACGACACCGACGACACCCTCTGGGTGAGCACGGGCTCCGGGTTCGCCCCCGCGGCCGGCCGGTTGCGGGAGTCGCCGGACGAGACGCTGATCGTCGTCGTTCCCGACCTGTCGCGCGCCGGCCTGGCGGTGACCAGGGCCGCCACCGTGCTGATCGGGGCCGACGGTGCGGTCGCCGACCGGCACGGCACGCATGCGGCCTGGCGCCCGCGGGCCCGGTGGCTGGCCGCCTGCCCGGCGGCTGCGGCACAGCGGTTGTCACCGCACCTTCTGGACCGTTTTCCGGTACGGGTGGCCGCCGCCGGCTTCGGGACCCCGCCACGCACGTCCGCGCAGATCCGGGCCGCCCTGGATCAGGACACTCCCGGCCTTCCACCCGGACTCGCGGTGCCGTCGCCACTGACCGGCCCGCTGCCGGTGATGTCGGCCGCGGCCGCCACGGCCGTGACCGGGGTGGTCGGCGAGTCGCCCTCCCCGCACCGCCGGGACCTGGCGCTGGCCCGCGCGGCCCGGGTCGTCGCGGTCTCGGACCGGGCCGGCACGGTCGAACCGCGCCACGTCCACCGGGCCGCCGAGCTGCTCGGTCTCCGCAGCCCCGCGCCGGCCTCCCTGGCTCCTGCCACCGTCGAGCCGGCGTCCTCTCCCGAGCCGACGTCTTCTCCCGAGCCGGCGACGACCGGCGACGGCACGGCGGCGTGGCCCGAGGCGGTCGAGGCGGACACTGCGGTCGGGCAGCCCCTGCGACCGGCCCTCACCAGTGTCCTCCCGCCCGCAGCGGGACCGGCGGCCGTACCGGAGCAGATGCTGTATCCGGAGGACTCGCCGGACGCCCTGCCCGACTTCGCCAGTCTGCGGCCGCCGTGGCAGCGGGCCGGAACCCGGCGGCCCGGCCGCGGCCCGGTCATCGGCACCGAGCCGGCCGGCCGCCCGGTCGACATCGCCTATCTGGCGACGGTCCTGGAGGCGGCCAAGTTCCGCCGGATCCGGCACGGCGCCGCCGCGCCACTGCGGATCCACGCCTCGGACCTGCGGTCGAACCGCCGGCAGCCGCAACCGGACGCCGCGCTGGTGCTGCTGCTCGACCACACCAGCCGGCGCGGCTGGGACGTCACCGCCGCGCTCGCGCCGTACCTGGGCTGGGCCTACACCCGGCGGGCCGCGGTCAGCCTGATCGAGCTCGGGCACCGGGACGCGGTGTCCGAGCTGCAGGCCGAACGGCGGCGGCTGTCCGGGGTGCTCGACCCGGCGCTGAACGTGGCGCTCGACCGGGCGCCGGCACGCGCCACGCCGCTGGCCCACGGCCTCGACCTGGCACTGCAGGAGATGCGGCTCCGGCGGCGCAACCTGCCGATCCGGGACGGCGAGGCCTGGCTGGTGGTCGTCTCGGACGGGCGGGGCAACGTCCCGCTGGAGGCGAGCCAGCGGGACGTCCTCCCGCGATCGGTCAGCCGGGCCGGCGTCGACGACGCCGTCACGGTCGCCGGCGGTTTCGCGGGACTGCGGGCGGTACGCGCGGTCGTGCTGGCCCCGCCGGAGCTGAGCCACTACCGGGATCTGCCGTTCGCCCTGGCCGGCGCGATGGCGGGCATCGTCGCCCGGCCGGACGGCGCGCCGTGACGGCGAACCGGGTGGTCGGGGCGCTCCAGGGCCGGTCCACGCCGGCCCCGCTCGTGCCGGTGGCCGCCGAACCGGCCGGCGAGATCCGTCCGGCGGCCGCGGCGGAGGCGACCGGGATCCCGATGCCACCGGCCGCGCCCGATCTGAGCCGGGAGCTGCCCCGCGATGTCGCCCTGCTCAAGGTCATCGCCGTCGACGACGCCCCGGACCGCTACCGGTTCCGGCTGGAGGGCTACTTCCGCGGCCGGCTGTGGAGCAGCACCGAGTCCGACGAGAAGGCCCACCTACGGCCCGGCCTGGCCATGGACGACGCGCTGACCGCGGACAGCGAGGCCGCGCTGGAGGCCGCCGTCGAGTACTACGAGTTCATCATGGGCTGGTCCGCGACCAAGCACGGGCTGGGCAACTGGCTGCGCGGGCTGCGGGCCGCCGAGCCGGCCGGGGTGCGGCTGATCATCTGGGACGACACCGACACCGGCCTGCCCTGGGAGCTGTACCGGCTGGTCGACGGGGCGGCGCACCGGTGGCTGGGCGAGACGTTCCCGGTGACCCGGTGGACCACGATCCACGACCCGGACCGGCACGGCCAGTTCAGCGCGTCCGGCGAGCCGGTGCGGTCCGGCGGCGGGATCCTCTGCTTCGAGGACGGCGAACTGGTCGCCGGGGCCGGGCTGAGCATCACCTCGGTGGCCGCCGTCAGCCGCGTGGACACCCTGGTCGAGCTGCTGCGGCGACTCGACGACGAGGGCCAGCGCTTCGGGCTGGTCTACGTGCGGGCGCACGGCCGGCACGGCACGGACGTCCGCAGCGCCCGGCTCGGTGGCATCCCGCTGGCCAGGTTCGAGACTCTCGGGCTGCGGGCGGTGCACGCCTCCGGCTCGGTGGTGCTGCTGAACGCCTGCAACTCGGCCCGTCCCGTCGTCGACCCGGCGATGGGCGACCGGGCCAACCGCAACTTCGCCGAGATCTTCCTGCGCCGCCGGGCCCTCGCCGTCGTCGCCACCATGGGCGAGGTGCCGACCGGCTCGTCGGCGGCCCTGGCCCGCAGCATGATCGCCCGGGCCCGCGCCGGTGGCGTGCGGATTCCCGAGTTCCTCCAGGGCCGGCGGGCCGACGCCGCCCGTGAGCTGCCGGCCGACACGCTCGCGCTGGGGCCGGGCGAGCGGGAGGCGATCCAGGATTTCCTGTACGCCTCCCGGTACGTCTACTTCGGCCACCCGGACACCCTGTTCGTGCTGGGCGAGCCGGCATGAGCCCGGCCCGGGAGGTGCGCGTCCAGCCGATCGTCAGCTGGCATCCGGACGAGGGGTCGGCCGCCGCCCGGATCATCTCGGTCGATCTGGAACTCGCCGACCAGGCCGCCGGCTGGCCGTACGAGGAGGAGGAGTTCCTGGTCGGCTGCATGATCGACGGGCGGCCGTCGTGCACGGTCCGGGCCCTGGACAGCGCCGGGGTGGTGCTGCACCGGTTCGGCGGCACCTACGGCCCGACCTGGTTCCGCGCCGAACTGACCGACCCATCGGCCGACCTGGGCACCACGAGTCTGTGGCTGACGCTGACCACGTCCGGCGGGGTGCCGTTCTACACCGCCGCGATCCCCCTCGACGGCAGCGGCCTGCGGACCGCCGAGCGTCCGGCGCCCCCGCCGAGGCCCGCACCCACGCCCAAGCCCGCGCCGGTCGCCGACGATCCGGACGCCCCGGTCTTCCTCCTCAGTTACGCGCGCCCGGCCCGCTCCCGCACGGTCGGGCCGCCCCGCGAGCCGAGCCGCGACGTCATCCGGCTCTTCGACGATCTGTCCGAGCTGGTCGGCGAACTGACCGGGGCGCCGGCGCCCGGCTTCATGGACCGGATCCTGGACGGCGGCGACAGGTGGGAGAGCTCCCTGCTGCGGGCGGCCGGCACCAGCCAGGTGCTGGTGTCCCTGCTGTCCGGCCCGTACCTGCGCAGCCCCTGGTGTGCCCTGGAGTGGGACGTCTTCGCCCGCCGCCCGGTGGTGTCGCGCACCGGCGAGCCGCATGCGCAGACCGCGATCGTCCCGGTGCTGTGGACCCCGTTCAGTGAGCCGCCGCCGCCCACGGTCGCGGCCGTGCAGATGTTCACGCCGACCGGGCTGCCGGACGAGAGCGGAACCGCCCGGTACCTGGCGGACGGGCTGTTCGGGCTGACCCAGACCGGGCAGACCGCGACCTACGACGCGATCGTCTGGAAACTCGCCCTGCACATCGTGCGCCTCCACCAGGACTACCGGGTCGAGCCGCTGGTCCCGCCGGGCGTCGAGGGGCTGCGCACCGGCTTCTGAGGACGGTCACCATCCGTGCAGAGGCGGGTGACTTTACGTCGAGGGCTGTCTATGCTCTAGGAACCGCTCGTCCCGATCGGGCGAGCTTCCCTGCCCACCACCGGTCACCGGGGAGACAAGCGCCGTGGAAGAACCCACATCACGCCAGATGACCGTGCCCGTTCCGCTGGATCGCGGGGCCGCGCGGGACGTCACCGGAATTGTCAATCGGATCATGCGGTCGGCCGCTCCGGCGGACCGGGTGGCGGCACGGGAGCGGCCTTCTGACGTCTCCGCGTTCCAGTCGGCCATCTGAGCGCGCGGCGCCGCCGGCCCGGCCGGTGCGCCAGTTCGTCCTCAAGGTTCACGAGCTCTGCAATCTGTCCTGCGATCACTGCTATGTCTACGAGCACGCGGACCAGACCTGGCGGGAGCGGCCGGCGATCATGTCGGCGGCCGTGGTGGAGCGTGCGGCGGCCCGGATCGCCGAACACGCGGCGCGACACCGGTTGCCCGCGGTCGGGGTGGTTCTGCACGGTGGCGAGCCGCTGCTGCTGGGCCGGGCCCGGCTGCGGGAGATGCTGACGGTTCTCCGGTCGGTGGCGGGCGCGGTGACCGATCTGGATCTGCGGATGCAGACGAACGGGATCCGGCTCGACGAGCCGATGGCCGAGCTGCTGCTGGAATTCGGGGTCCGCGCCGGGGTGTCGCTGGACGGTGACCGGGCCGCCAACGACCTGCACCGGCGGTACCGCAACGGGGCGAGCAGCCACGACCGGACGCTGCGGGGCCTGGCGCTGCTGCGGTCGCCGCGGTTCCGGGACGCGTACGCCGGGATCCTGTGCACGATCGACGTGCGCACCGATCCGATCGCCGTGTACGAGGCGCTGCTCGCGCAGCAGCCGCCCCGGATCGACCTGCTGCTTCCGCACGCGACCTGGGATCGGCCTCCGCCGTTTTCGGCGGGCGGTACGCCGTACGCTCAATGGCTCCTGAAGGTTTATCGCCGTTGGCTGTCGGACGGGCGCCCGGTGCCGATCCGGCTGTTCGACGCGCTGCATGCCACCGCCGCCGGCCGGGACAGCGGCGTCGAGTCGGTCGGCGCCGACCGCGGCGACCTGGCGGTGGTCGAGACCGACGGGTCGTGGGAGCAGCCGGATTCGATGAAGACCGCGTTCCACGGCGCGGCCGCGACGGGTCTGACCGTTTTTGATTCCTCGGTCGACGACCTGGCCGCGACGCCGGCGATGCGGCTGCGGCAGAGCGGCCTGGCCGGGCTGTCCGCGACGTGCCGGGCCTGCCCGGTGGTGGCGCGCTGCGGCGGCGGCCTGTTCGCGCACCGGTTCCGGACCGGCTCCGGCTTCGACAACCCGTCCGTCTACTGCACCGATCTGAAAGGACTCATCACCGCGATGGCGACCCCCGGCCCGTCCGATCTGCCCCGGTCCGTCTTCGACGAGCTGGCCTCGGGCGGCGGCGGCGCGGACGCCGTCGCGCACCTCACCGCCGCCCAGGAGGCGATCACCAGGTCGCTGCTGGTCGCGGCGGCGGACCGGCTGCCGGACGCGTCGTGGTCGCTGCTGTCCGAGATCGACGATCAAAACCCGGCTGCGGTACGGCGGGTGCTGGCTCACCCGTTCGTCAGGGCGTGGGCGGTCCGCCTCCTGGGCGGGCACGACGGCCCGGAGCGGTTCGCCGACGTGGTGGCGGCGGCCGCGCTGATCGCCGGTGTGGACGCGAAGGTGCCGGTGACGCCCCGGGACGGGCGGGTGCATCTGCCGACTCTCGGCACGCTGACCGTGCCGCCCGGCGTGACGAGCCTGACGATCCGCGGCGACCACCCGGCCCGGCTGGCGCCGACCGCCTCGGTGACCGCCGGTGACCTGACCGTGCGGCTGGAGGACGCCGACCCGTACCGGGACTGTCACGGCTGGCCACCCACCGGCACGCTGACCGGCGACGATCGGGCGGCCTGGGCGGGCGCGCTGCGGGCGGCGTGGCCGTCGGTGCTGGCCGACGCCCCGGAACACGCGGCCGGGCTGGCCGCCGGGCTCACCGTGCTCACCCCGCTGGTCCCGGACCAGGTGACGCTGCGCAGCGCCACCTCCCGGCAGGCGTACGGCGCGCTCGGCATCGCCCTCACCCCGGACCCGGCGGCACTGGCGGTGATGCTGGTGCACGAGTTCCAGCACACCAAACTGGGCGCGGTCCTCGACCTGGTCGACCTGGTCGACCCGGACAGCGAGGTGCTGGTGAAGGTGGGCTGGCGGCCCGATCCACGGCCGGCCGAGCTGGTGTTGCAGGGCATCTACGCGCACCTGGCGGTCGCCGGCATCTGGCGGCGGCGGGCCGGGCGGGGCGAGGCGGGCGCCGAGAAGCACTACGACATGTACCGGGACTGGACCGTGGCGGCGATCGGTCAGCTGTCCGGCTCGGGGGCGCTGACCGCGGACGGCCGGCGGTTCCTGGACCGGCTGGCCGCGACGATCGGCGAGTGGCCCGGGTGAGACCGGACCAGGCCGCCCTGGCCGCCGATCTGCGGGCGCTCGGGCTCCCCGCCGGCGACGTGGTGGTGCACGTGTCGCTGCGCCGCCTCGGCCCGCCCCGGGACGGCCCGCGCGCGCTGCTGGCGGCGCTGCGCGAGGTGGCCGGGCCGGGCGCGACGATCGTGGTGCCCACGCACACCGCGCACAACTCGACGACCAGCCCGGCGTTCCGGGCGGCGACCCGCGGGATGGGCCCGCCCGAGCTGGCCCGCTACCTGGACACCATGCCCGGCTTCACCCCGGCGACACCGTCCACCGGGATGGGCGTGTTCGCCGAGCATGTCCGCACCGCGCCGGGTACCGTCCGCAGTGGACATCCACAGACCTCGTTCGCGGCCACCGGGCCGCGGGCGGCCGAGCTGATGGCGGTGCACGACCTGGACTGCCATCTCGGCGAACGCTCGCCGGTCGGCGCGCTCTACCGGGCCGGGGCGTACGAGCTGATGATCGGCTGCGGCTGGGAGCGGTGCACCGGGCTGCACCTGGCGGAGGGACGGGTGCGGTGGCCGCGGCGCAAGCAGTACACCTGCTTCGTCGAACGGGACGGCAAACGGGTCACCGAGCACTTCCTCGGCATCGACCACGACGACCGGGACTTCGCGTCGCTCGGGGCGGCGTTCGACCGTACCGGTGGCTCGCGGCGCGGCCGGATCGGGCGGACCGAGGCGCTGCTGACGCCGTTGCGTGGGGCGGTTGATTTTGCGGTGCGGTGGTTGACTGAGAACCGGCGATGGGAGGAGGACGGCGGGTGACCGATGCGACTGTGGACGACCCGGGCGCGCCGGTGTTCTTCCTGAGCTACTCCCGGCCGGACCGGACCCGTTCGGTCGGCCCGCCGCGCGAGCCCAACCGCAACGTGATCCGGCTCTTCGACGACCTGAGCGAGCTGGTCAACGAGCTGATCGGGTCGCCTGTCGGCGGTGAGCCGGGCTTCCTCGACCTGGGCCGGGGCGGCGGCGACCTGTGGCAGAAGACGGTGCTCCAGGCGGCCGGCACCTGTCAGGTGATGGTGTGCCTGGTGTCGTACCCATACCTGTTCCACAGCACCTGGTGCCCGCTGGAGTGGGACGTGTTCGCGCGCCGCCGGGTGCTGCCGCGCGGCGGCCCGGCGCCGGGCGGCGAGAGCGCGATCGTCCCGGTGCTGTGGACGCCGTTCGAGCAGGCGCTGCCGCCGCCGGTCGCGGCCGTGCGGATGTTCACCCCGACCGGTCTGCCCGATGAGGACTGGACCGCCCGTTACCTCACCGACGGGCTGCTCGGTGTCGCCCGGACCGGGCAGACCGCGATCTACGACGCGATCGTCTGGAAACTGGCCATGCACATCCAGCGCATCCACGGACGGTACCGGGTCGAGCCGGCCGTGCCGGACGGGGTGGCGGGCCTGCGCACGAGTTTCAGGGAGGGCACGTGAACCCGATCCCGCCGGACCGTTGCCGGTTCTTCCTGTCCTACGCCAAGTCGGCCCCGGGGACGTCGCCGGGCAACCGGGACACCGACATCTGGGTCCGCAACTGCTTCGACGACCTGTCCACCGCGGTGGCCCGGCAGCTCGGCGCCGATCCGGCGACCGTCGGGTTCGTCGACGACCTGCTCGCGCCGGGCGCCACCTCGAAAGCGACGATCGCCGAGCAGCTGGGCCGGGCCGAGGTGTTCGTGCCGCTCTACTCCCCCGGCTACTTCCTCAAGTCGTGGCCGATGCGGGAGCGGGCGGTCTTCCTGGAACGGCTCGGCCGGGCCTTCCCGGACCGGCCCACGCTGGCCCGCTCGCACGTCGTCCCGGTGCTGTGGCTGCCGGTCACCGACCGGGCCCAGGCGGCCGAGGCGAGCGCGGCGCTGCCGATCGGCGCCGGCATCCCGGAGTACGCGGAGAACGGCCTGCGGGCGCTCGGCCGGCTCAGCGCCTACCGGCACCTCTACGACCGGGTCATCGGCCGGATCGCGCACCGGATCGTCGAGGTGACCGGGCGGCGCTGGCTGCCGGCCAGCCGGACCGTGCCGTTCGACGAGGTCCCGGTGCCGGACCTGCCGACCGGGGAGACGCCGTTCGTGGTGGCGGTCAGCACCGGCCGCGGCGCCACGGCGACCTGGCAGCCGTACCGCGGCACACCCGACGTGCCGCTCGCCGAGTTCGCCGCGACCCGGGCCGAGCAGCAGGGCCTCGCCGTCCGGATCGTCGACCGGGCCGACGAGATGAAGGTGCTGGACGGCTCGCCCGCGATGATCCTGGTCGACCCGTGGCAGCCGGCCGGCGCCGCCGGGCTCGACGTGTTCCGCGGCCACCTGCACCGGTGGGTCACCCCGGTGCTGGTCGCCGACCGCGACGATCCGCGGTACGAACGCAGCGGCGCGGACCTGCTCGCCGGGGCCGAGGCGCGGCTCTCCGAGCTCGGCGCGGCCCGTGTGTACCGCGCCCTCGATGTGGAACAGTTGGCCAGGCTGATGCCGTCGGTGGTGAGCGAGGCCCGCCGCCACTTCATCCGGCGGGCCAACGTCCAGCAGCCGGAGGGTCCCGCCCGGCCACGACTCGGCATCAACGACCCAACGCAACGACGCGGATTCGAGAAGAGCGACGATGAGTGAGCAGCGGCCCGGCAAAGTGGTGACGTTCTACTCGTTCAAGGGTGGCACCGGGCGGACCATGGCACTGGCCAATGTGGCCTGGATCCTCGCCGCCAACGGCAAGCGGGTGCTGGTCACCGACTGGGACCTGGAGTCGCCGGGCCTGCACCGGTTCTTCGGGCCGTTCGTGCGCCCCGAGGCGGTGGAGTCGGCCAGCGGCGTCATCGACATGGTCCGCGCCTACGAGTGGGAGGCCGCCAAGAAGCCGCTCGAACCCGACTGGCGGCGCCGGCTGGCCCGGGTGCACGAGCACGCCTTCTCGGTCGACTGGGACCACTTCCCGGCCGGCGGTCACCTGGACTTCCTGTCCGCGGGCCGGCAGAACCCGAAGTACGCGGCCAGCCTCACCGGGATGAACTGGGACGACTTCTACGAGCAGCTCGGCGGCGGGCTGTTCCTGGACGCGCTGCGCCAGGACATGCGGGCCAACTACGACTACACGCTGATCGACAGCCGGACCGGGCTCAGCGACGTCGCCTCGATCTGCACCGTCCAGCTGCCGGACGTCCTGGTCAACTGTTTCACCCTGAGCGAGCAGGGCATCGTCGGCGCCTCCCAGGTGGCGGTCGAGGTCGCCCAGAACACGTTGCAGCGCGACATCCGGGTGCTGCCGGTCCCGATGCGGGTGGACCCGGCCGAGAAGGACAAGGCCGACGCCGGGCGGGCCCTGGCCATGCAGCGGTTCCCCGGCCTGCCGGACGGCATGTCACCGGTCGAGCGCAGCCGCTACTGGAACGCGGTCGAGGTGCCGTACCGGGCCTTCTACGCCTACGAGGAGATCCTCGCGACGTTCGGCGACCCGCCCGGCCAGACCACGTCGCTGCTCGCGGCGTACGAACGGCTCGCCGCGCACATCACCGACGGCGAGGTGACCGCCATGCCGGTCCTCGACGAGGCGCTGCGCACCCGCACGGTGAACCGGTTCGTACGGCAGGCGCCGGTCACCGAGGAGGAGGTGACCCTGGAGTACGCGCCGGAGGACCTGGCCTGGGCCGAGTGGATCGGCGGGCTGCTGGCCGCGGCCGGCATCCGGGTGCACGACGCCGGCGGACACCCCTCGGGCGAGGTCAGCGGCCGCCGGATGACCCTGGTCTCGCACTCCACCGCCGGCGCCCCGAACGACGTGGTGCCCCGCAGCCGGGTCGACGCGCGGCCCTCGCTGGCCGTGTACGTCGACGACATCTCGCCGCTGCCCGCCTACCCGCTGGCCGCGTCCGCGTTCATCAGCGGCAAACCGATGGAACTGGCGATGGAGCGGGTGCTGCGCCTGGTCGGGCGCAGCGTGGGCGACACCGACCCGCAGGCGATCGGGGTCCGCTTCCCGGGCCGGCCGCCGGCGGTGTTCAACCCGCTGGTCCGCAACGCCCGGTTCACCGGCCGCGAGCAGGACCTGCGGGAACTGCGGGCCCGGCTGCGCGGCGGCCGGCCGGTGGTGGTGTCCGGCAATCCGCCGCCGACGCTTCAGGTGGCGTTGCAGGGCATGGGCGGCATCGGCAAGACCCAGGTCGCCCTGGAGTACGCCCACCGGTTCAAGAACTCCTACGACGTGGTGTGGTGGGTCGACGCCGAGCAGACCAAGTTCATCGACATCGCCCTGTCCGACCTGGGCAAGGCGCTCGGCCTGACCACACCGCAGACCAGCGTGCTGGACGCGGCCCGGTCGGTGATCAGCGCGCTCGAACAGGGCAGCCCGCACACCCGGTGGCTGATCATCTTCGACAACGCCGAGGAGGTCGAGGAGGTCCTGCCGTTCCTGCCGCACGGCCCCGGCCACGTGCTGATCACCTCCCGCAACCGGGAGTGGGGCGAGCGGGCACAGCCGATGACCATCGACGTGTTCCAGCGGCACGAGAGCGTCGCCCACCTCAAGGCCCGGGTCGCCACCATCCGTACCGATCAGGCCGAACGGATCGCGGTGGCGCTCGGCGACCTGCCGATCGCGGTGGCGGCCACCGGCGCGTGGCTCGCGGAGACCGGCGAGCAGGTCAACGAGTACCTGCGCCGGGTCGAGCGGGAAGGCCCGGACCGGACCGTCGACCAGGTGTGGAGCCTGTCGCTGGAGCTGCTCCAGGAGCGGTCCCCGGCGGCGTACCGGCTGCTCCAGCTCTGCTCGATCCTGGCCCCGGAGATCACCCTCGACCTGATCATCAGCGACGAGCTGGCCGAGCTGCTGGGCCGCTACGACAAGGAGATGTCGGTCCGGCTGTACCGGCACGCGCTGGTCCAGCACATCAACCGGCTGGCGCTGCTGAAACTGGACCGGGCGCGCAGCCAGATCCAGGTGCACCGGCTCCTCCAGCACGTGGTCCGCAACCGGATGACCCCGCAGGAGCTGCGGCAGGCCCGGCACGAGATCCATCTGGTGCTGGCCGGGCTGCGGCCGCGTGACGAGATCGACGACTCGCGGTCGTGGCCCCGGTTCCGGATGCTGTGGCCGCACCTGGAGATGTCCGACGCCGCCGAGTGCGACGACGAGCAGGTCCGCCAGCTGATGATCGACCGGGTGCGGTACCTCTGGTACAACGGCGCCCTGCCGGAGGGCCGCCAGCTCGGCGAGCAGGTCGACCGCCGGTGGAACGAGATGCTGCTCGACCAGACCGACGAGGCCGGCCGGACGTCGCTGCGCCGGCAGATCCTCAACCTGCGGTTCAACGTCGCCAACATCCTGCGCGAGTCGGCCCACTTCGAGGAGGCCCGCGCCCTCGACGAGCGGGTCCTCGCCGAACAGTCCGAGCTGCTCGGCCCGACCCACCCGCACACCCTGATGACCGCCGGTGGCCTCGGCGGCGACCTGCGGGCGCTGGGCCGGTACAGCGAGGCACAGGAACGCGACGAGAAGACCTACGCGGCATGGATGGACTACTTCGGCGAGGACTCGTCGCGGACCCTGTCGGCGCTGAACAACCTGGCCACCACCCAGCGGCTGGCCGGCGACTTCCGGGCCGCCCGGGCCCGGGACGAGGAGCTCTACGAGCGGAACAAGACGATCAACGGCGAGGATCATCCGCGTACGCTCGGCACCGGCACCAACCTCGGGCGTGACCTGCGCGAAGCAGGCGAGTACCAGCTCTCCGCCGAGTTGCTGGAGGAGATCGCCCACAAGCACGAGCGGGTGTTCGGGCCGTCCTCGTACCGGACGCTCAGCGCCAAGGCCAACTGGGCGGTGTCACTGGGGTCGCTCGGCCGGCAGCGGACCGCGGCAGCGCTGCTGGAGGAGGCGTACGAGCAGCTCAACGAGGCGGTCGGCCCGACCCACCCGGACACGCTGGCGTGCCGTCTGAGCCGGGCGGTCAGCCTGCTCGCCGGTGGTGAGGTGAGCAGCGCGATCAGCGAGCTGGAGGAGGTGCGGCTGGCGTACGGCGCGAGCCTCGGCCTGCGGCACCCGCACACTCTGGTCTGCCTGAACAACCTGGCCGCAGCGCAACGGGCCAAGGGCGAACTCGCGCAGGGCCTGGAGCTCGCCGGGACGGCGTCCCGGGAACTCGGCGAGGTGCTCGGGGCGCGGCATCCGTACGCGCTGGCGGCCGAACTGAACCTGGCGGTCCTGCACGCCGAGACCGGTGAGCTGGCCACCGCGCTGCGCATCATCGAGCCGACCATGCAGCGGCACCGCGAGGTGCTCGGCCCGGACCATCCGGACACGCTGCGCTGCGCCGCCAACCGGGCGCTGATGCGCCGCGCCGCCGGTCAGCCGATCCTCGAGGACGCCGACGTCGCCGACCGGATGGAACACGCGCTCGGCGACTCCCACCCGGCGGTGGTGGCTCTCGGCGAGGGCCGCTACCTGCACCGCATGCTCGACCCGCACCCGTTCTGACGGTCTGACCGGAGTCGCCGCAGCGGCTCCGGCTCGCGCGGGTCAGTGCCGGGCGGCCACCAGCGGCCGCCCGGCGACCAGCCAGTGCAGCACCTCGGGCAGCACCTCGACCGCGCCGAAGTGCGCGGTCGACGCCTGGATCCGGACCTCCGCCTGCGGGATCTGCTCGGCCAGCCAGCGGGCGTGGCTGACCGGCGAGAAGTTGTCGTCGGCGCCGTGCCAGATCAGCACCTCGCCGGTGACGTCGGAGAGCTGGAACTCCCACCCGGACCGGAAGGCGGCGACGTCGTCGATCCAGCCGAACGGGCCCTGCGCGAACGCCTCCACATACGTCTCGGTGAGCAGCCGGCGGATCGCGATGTCGTCGACCACCTGACGATCGGGGGCGGTCATCTGGCGGCGCAGGTTGGCCACCATGAACTCCGGGTCGCGGCGGGCCCGGTCGGCCAGCAGCCGCAGCCGCTCGACGTGTTTCGGCCAGTCGTTGTCGGCCGTCTCATACTCCCGGACGTTGCCGTCGGTCATGCCGCTGAGCCAGTCGAGGCCCTCGGCGTCGGACGGCGCGATCCCGACGAGCACCGCCGTGCGGCTCACCCGGTCGGGCATCCGGGCTGCCGCGGCCAGCGCGTGCGGGCCGCCCCCGGACCGGCCGACGACCGCGAACCGCTCCAGGCCGAGCGAGTCGGCGATGGCCCCGATGTCTCCGGCGGCGTCGGCGACCGAGCGTTTCGGGTGGCGGGTGGAGCCGCCGTAGCCGGGCCGGTCGTAACTGATCAGCTGGATGCCGAGCCGGTAGAGGACGCTGCCACGCGGGCGCGGGCCGATCCGGCTGCCGGGCGAGCCGTGCAACAGGAAGACAGGTGAGCCGTCCGGATGGCCGGTGACGTCGAAGGTGAGGACTCGGTCGTCCCGGGTCTCGATCTGATGTCGGCTCACCCGGTCCTGGGACACGCGCACTCCCTGTCCATCGATCGTTGCCGCGGCGAGCGACAATGCCAGCGTATTTCATCGACCATCGTCACCGGAACGGTCCGGAAGACCAGGTCTTCCCACCGATTACGGCCCGATTCTGACACGGCGCGGATTTCCCGCGAGTGAAATCGCCCGCGTGCCGCCGGGTGGTACGTGCCGGGTCGCCCTCTCGGTTCGACGTACGGTACGGGTTCCTCCCCGACAGAACGGACCAGAGTTGATCCAGGACATTCTGTGGAAGGCGGCGAACAAGCTGCGCGGCTCGGTGGACGCCGCCCAGTACAAGGAGTTCGTGCTCGGGCTGGTCTTCCTCAAGTACGTCTCGGACACCGCCGGCAGCGTGTTCCGGGTGCCGGCCGACGCCCGCTGGGAGCATGTGGCCGCGCACACCGGTGACCGGATCGGCACGCTGCTGGACGCCGCGATGGACGCGATCATGCGGGCGAACCCGGCGCTGGCCGGGGTGCTGCCGCGGATCTTCGACCGGGACAACGTCGACCAGGACCGGCTGCGGGAACTGGTCGGGGTGATCGGCGGCGCCCGGTTCACCGGGGACGCCCAGGACGTGCTGGGCGAGGTGTACGAGTACTTCCTGGAGCGGTTCGCCCGCGCCGAGGGCAAACGGGCCGGCGAGTTCTACACCCCGGCCAGCGTGGTGAAACTGCTGGTGGCGATGCTGCAACCGGACCACGGCCGGGTGTACGACCCGTGCTGTGGCTCCGGCGGCATGTTCGTGCAGGCGGGCCGGCGCAACCGGATCACCGTCTTCGGGCAGGAGGCGAACGAGCGCACCTGGCGGCTGGCGAAGATGAACCTGGCGATCCACGGCCTCGACCCGCACGGCCTCGGCGACAGGTGGGCCGACACCTTCACCGACGACCGGCATCCCGGGCTGCGCGCCGACTTCGTGCTGGCCAACCCGCCGTTCAACATGAGCGACTGGCCGCGCCGGGAGGACGATCCACGCTGGCGGCACGGGCTGCCGCCGCGCGGCAACGCCAACTACGCCTGGTTGCAGCACATCATCGCGAAACTCGGGCCGCGCGGCCGGGCAGGCGTGGTGCTCGCGAACGGCTCGATGTCGTCGCGGCTGGCCGGTGAGGGCGGCATCCGCCGGGCGATCGTCGAGGACGACCTGGTGGAGTGCATGGTGGCGCTGCCGCCGAACCTGTTCCGCACCACCGCGATCCCGGCGTGCGTCTGGTTCCTGGCCCGGGACAAGGGCGAGCGCCGCGGGCAGGTGCTGTTCATCGACGCGCGCGGGCTGGGCACGATGACCAGCCGGACCGAGCGGGTCCTGACCGGCGCCGACATCGAGCGGATCGCCGGGACCTTCGACGCCTGGCGGAACCCCACGATCAAGACCACGATGCCGTACGAGGACACGCCCGGTTTCTGCCACGCGGCGGACCTCGACGAGATCCGTCAGCGGGACCACGCGCTGAGCCCGGGACGGTATGTGGGCACACCCGGCACCGACCCGGCCGCCGAGCCGCTGCCCGACCGGATCGCCCGCCTCACCAAGGAGCTGGAGGCGTGCCTGGACGAGTCGCGCCGCCGTGAGGACGTGCTCCGGGACCGCCTGCGGGATCTGCCGTGACCCGTCGCCCGTACCGTGACCTGGTGCTCTTCGCCCGCGGCGGCGGCTGGGGCATCGACCGGGAGACCGACGGGCACGCCCCGGTCGCGGTCATCCGGGGCACCGATTTCGCGGCGGTGCGCTCCGGCCGTACCGAATCGGTCCCTCGCCGTTGGGAGAAACGCACCCTGATCGAACCGCGGCGGGTGCGGCCGGACGATGTCCTGCTCGAGATCTCCGGCGGCAGCGCCGCCCGGGGCCAGACCACCGGCCGGGCGCTGTTCGTCGGACCGGACGTGCTGCCGGCGTTCGAGCATCCGGTGATCCCGGCGAGTTTCTGCCGGCTCGTCCGGTTCGACACCAGTGTCGTCGACGCCCGGTACGCCTACTACGGCCTGCGGGACATGTACCTGTCCGGGCGGGCCGGCGACTACGAGAACCAGTCGACCGGGATCGCGAACTTCCAGTTCGGGCGGTTCCTCGACGCCGAGTTGCTGCGCGTGCCGCCGCTGGCCGAGCAGCGCCGGATCGTCGCGGTGCTGTCCGCGCTGGACGACAAGATCGAGATCAACGACCGGGTGGTGACCGCCTACGAGGAGCTGCTGCGGGCCGGGTTCGAGGCGCTGTCGGTCACCGGCGGCGGCACCGTGCCGGTCACCGAGCTGGTCGAGTTCAACCCGCGGACCCCGCGGCCGGACTCCGGCGGCGCGCCGTACGTGGACATGGCCGCCCTGCCCACGCACGTCGCCGGGATCGGCACGTGGTCGCGCCGCGCGCCGCGCGGTGGCAGCCGGTTCCGCAACGGCGACACGCTGCTGGCCCGGATCACCCCGTGCCTGGAGAACGGCAAGACCGGCTACGTCGACTTCCTCGACGGTGACGAGACGGCGACCGGGTCGACCGAGTTCATCGTGCTGCGGGCGCGGCCGGGGGTGCCGCCGCAGTTCCCGTACTTCCTGGCCCGGGACGTGCGGTTCCGGGATCACGCGGTGCGCAAGATGGCCGGGTCGTCGGGGCGGCAGCGGGTGAACGCCGCCGACGCCGCCGACTTCCGGATCAACGTGCCCGACCCGCGGCGCCTGGCCGCGTTCGGTGCGCGGGCCGGCGCCGCGTTCGCGCACATGGCCGCCCTGCGCACCGAGACGCGGGCCCTGGAGACGCTGCGGGACACCCTGCTGCCGGAACTGATGTCCGGCCGTCAGATCCTGCCCGCCCCGGCGCCGGCCTGCACCAGCGACGGGACCGACGCGGCCGGATCCAGCGTGTACGAGTAGTAGGCGGACGGTTCGGCGACGGTTCCGCCGGCCTGGCACGTGCCGGACGAGGTGAACACGTTCGACCGCTGGACCAGGCGGCCCGGCCCGCTGTCGGCGTACCCGCCGGTGGAGAAGCACGGGTACGGCACGTTCGCGAAGTAGTTGGCCTCGGCCACCACACCGGCGTTCATCGTGGACGCGATCCCGTACAGCTCGTTGCCGTCGAAGTAGTTGTTGTAGACATGCACCGGCTCGCCGAACCGGACCCGAGGATGCCGCTGCCGCGACCCGTCGAACCAGTTGTGGTGGATGGTCACCTTCAAATGCCCGACGTCGGTGCCGGAGGCGCCGTCGGAGTGCCCGATCAGCATGCTCTTGTCGGTGCCGGCGAAGTGGTTCCACGACACGGTCACGTAGTCGGCGCCGCGCACGATGTCGATCGACCCGTCCACCGGCCGCACGAACGTGTTGTGGTCGATCCAGATGTGATGCGACTGCTGACCGACATTGATCGCGTCGTCCTCGGCGTCGACGAAGGTCAGGTTCCGCACGATCACGTTGGACGACCGGTAGAAGTCGAACCCGCCGCCGGTGATCGTGGGGTTCGAGCCGACGCCGAGGATCGTCTTGTTCGGGCGGACCCCCTGTTTGCTGGTGATCGCGATGGTCCCGGACACCTGGATGATCAGCGGTCCGACGGTGTCGATCGCGGTCAGCAGCTCGTCGGTGGTGTCGACGACCACGGTCGCCCCGCCCACGCCGCCGGTGGTGCCGGCCGCGAACCCGTCGGCGGCTGCGGCCTGGAGCGGGACCGCGGGCAGAGCCAGCAGCAGTGACACGATGGCGTGCATCATCAGAGCCTCCCCACGCCGGAGCCGGCGGTCACGATCGACTTGACCTGGTTCGGGTCGTCGAGGGTGTAGCTGTAAAAGGTCGACGGCTCCTGGACGGTCCCGCTGCAATCGGGGGCGCCCGACTCGCCCACGAAGACGTTGTTGCGGGCCACGCAGCGGCCGGCCGGCCCGGCGTACGTGTTGGTCACCGGCTCCTCGACGTCCTCGAAGTAGTTGCCCTCGACCACGCAGCCGGCGTTGTTCTGGCAGGCCACGCCGGTGTCGGTGTTGTACACGTAGTAGTTGTTGTAGACGTGCACCGGCTCGCCGAACCGCACCCGCGGGTTGCGCTGCGGGGTCCGGTCGAACCAGTTGTGGTGGTAGGTCACCTTGAGCCGCCCGGTGTCCTGTGCCGAGTTCGAGTCGTCGTGCCCGAGCAGCATGTTCTTGGTGTGGTTGTGGGTGTGGTTCCACGACACGGTCACCAGCGACGAGCCGCGCTTGATGTCGATCAGCCCGTCGTAGCCCTGCGCCAGGTCGTTGTGGTCGATCCACACGTGGTGCGAGAACATCTGCACGTTGATCGAGTCGTCGCTGGCGTTGCGGAACGACAGGTTCTGCACGATCACGTTGTGCACGGCGTTCGCGGGCGGCGCCGTCACCTCCGACACCGGCAGCCCGATGTTGAGACCGCCGC
Organism: Actinoplanes sp. NPDC026670; assembly: GCF_040638175.1. Taxonomy (NCBI): domain Bacteria; kingdom Bacillati; phylum Actinomycetota; class Actinomycetes; order Micromonosporales; family Micromonosporaceae; genus Actinoplanes; species Actinoplanes sp. NPDC026670. The sequence goes on along the minus strand of NZ_JBEZXU010000043.1, from coordinate 65,516 downwards.
CGGTGATCCCGGCCGTGGACCCGATGCCGACGATCGACTTGTCGCTGGTCACGTCGTACATGCCGGCCGGCAGGGTGATCGTGCCGGCCACGCAGATGGTCAGCGGGCCGGTGGCGGCGATCGAGGAGAGCAACTCGGCGGCGGTGTCCACCTGGACCGTCGGGCCGCCCGCGCCGCCGGTGGTGCCGGCCGCGAAGCCGGTGGCCGTGCCGGTGACCGCGCAGCCGCCGGGCGGTGGCGGAGTGGGTGAGGTCGGTGACGTCGACGGTCCCGGCCCGGGGGCGGTGGTGTCGACGGTGACGTCGTCGAAGCCCGCGACGGAACCGGTGGTGACCAGCCCGATCCGGCCCGAGGCGAACGTGCTGTCGGTGGCCTGCACCAGCTGCACCCCGTCGACGTGGCCGGTCAGCGTGTTGCCGCGCACGGTCAGGGCCAGGGTCCGCCAGGTCGCCGCCCCGGCGGCCGCGCTGCCGAGAACGGTCGCCGTGCCGCCGGACACCCGCTGGAGCTGGGCGGTTCCGGCGGCGGTCACCACGAGCGTGTAGTACTGGCTGGTCGAGGTCGCGCGGGCGGCCACCCCGGCGGTTCCGGTGGTGTTCACCCGCGCCTGCACGGTGTAGTCGGTCCAGGAGGTGGTGCCGGCCAGCGCGCGGGCGGCGCCACTGGTCGCGGTCTGCCGGTAGACGCCGCTCACCACCGACCAGGCGCCGCCGTTGCGGCTCCATCCGTCGGCGTTGCCGTCGTCGAAGTCGTCGCCGAAGAGGGTCTCGGCGTGGGCGGGGCCGCTGAGCACGGCCGTGACGAGCAGGGCCGAGCCGGCCACCGCGATGATCCATGGGGATTTTCGCATGTCAGAACTCCGGGGAAGGGGGAATGGGGCGACCATAAAATTGCGCATCCAAGAGCGTCAATGATTTGCGTTTGCAGGATTGTTGCAGTGCACCCACTGCCAACCGTGACCGATTGACTTGTTCCGATGGGTGTCGTACGGTCCGGGCGGGAAAGCGCATTCCCCCTTGTCGCGCCTCCCCCGTCCCCACCAGGAGAATCCCCATGAAATTGCGGAATGTGCTGACCGCGACGATCACCGGAGTGGTCCTGTCCGCCGTATTCCAGGTGCCCGCATCGGCCGCCACCACGCTGTATGTGGCGACCAGCGGCAACGACGCCAACGCCGGCACACAGGCCGCGCCGCTCGCCACGATCCAGAAAGCGGTCAGCCTGATCACGGCCGGCGGGACCATCTCGGTGCGCGGTGGCACCTACGCACTCGCGTCCAACATCCAGATCACCAAGAGCGGCACCTCGTCGGCGCCGATCACGCTCACCGCGTACGGCACCGAGCGGGTGATCATCGACGGTGAGGCGCTCGGCTACACGCCCGGCGCGGTCGGCTCGACCATCCCGGCCGCCCAGCGCGGGGCGATCCACATGGAGGCGTCCTACTGGAAGCTCACCGGCCTGGAGATCATCAACGGGCCGTACGGGATCTACTGCGCCAACTGCAACAACAACACCTTCGAACGGCTCGTGACCAGGGACAACTACGAGACCGGCTTCCAGCTGCAGAACAGCTCGGCGAACAATCTGATCGTCAACCTCGACTCGTACGGCAACCGGGACCCGCGCAAGAACGGCGAGAGCGCCGACGGGCTCGGCATCAAGGAGGGCACCGGCGCCGGCAACGTGGTCCGTGGCGCCCGGCTGTGGAACAACGTCGACGACGGTTTCGACGCGTGGGCGTTCACGTCGCCGATCACGATCCAGAACAGTCTCGCCTACGGCAACGGCTACAACCGGTGGAGCATCCCCAACTTCTCCGGTGACGGCAACGGCTTCAAACTCGGCGGCAGCAGCGGCACCGGGCCGGCTGCGGCGCACGCGGTCGGCAACACGTTCTCGTGGAGCAACGCGGCGCACGGGTTCACCGACAACGGCAACACCGGCGCCATCACGATCAACCGGAGCACCGCCTGGAAGAACGTCAAGACCGGTTTCGACGTCGACGGCGGCTCGACCACCCGGCTGACCGCGAACCTGGCCGTCGGCAACGCCACGGCGGTCGCGCTGGGCTCGTCGACCGCCTCCGGCAACTCCTGGAACATCGGCGGCACCTGGACGCTGACCAGCACCGACGCCGCCACGATCACCGGCGCCCGCGCCGCCGACGGCGCCATCCGGTCGTCCAGCTTCCTGGTCCCGTCCAACAACCCGTCGGTCGGCGCAAAGATCTGACCACGGCGGTACGCCCGGATTGCTTTGCTGACCCGCAGATGCTGCCGAACAGTCGGGCATGCTGCTGCGCTCGGCCGGGTTCGCCGGACTCTACCTGGCTGCGGCGTACCTCGGCCGGCTGACCGCCATGGATCACTCGAACCTGAGCCTGGTGTGGCCGGCGGCCGGGGTGGCCGCGGTGTGGTTCGTGGTGCAGCGCCGCGCCCGGCTCCTCGGCCTCGACATCGCCCTGCTGGCCGCGGTGACGTTCGCGGTCAACGTCGCCACCGGCACGTCCGCCCTGCTGGCCGCGTTCGTGACAGTGGCGAACGTGGTGCAGGCGGGCGTCTTCGCCTGGCTGTTCGGGCGCTGGCTGCCACACCTGTGGGGTGGTGGCGGCACCGAACCCGTCTCCCGGTTGTCCGACCTCTGGCGGCTGCTGTCGATCGCCACGATCAGCACGGCCGCCGGCGCTCTGATCGGCCCGACCGGCATCCGGCTGGTCACCGGCGCCTACTCGGCGCCGATGGCCGCGGTGTGGATGACCCGCAACACGGTCAGCACCCTGCTGATCGGGGCAGCCGGCCTGCAGATCGGCTATCTGGTGAAACGGTACTGGGCCGGCCACCCGGGCCGGCGCGGCGACGCGATCCGCGACACGCTGGCCCGCACACCCTGGTCCCGCCGCGGTGAGTACGCAGCCCTGCTCGCCGTCTCCTCGGCCGCCTACGTCGTCGCGTTCGGCGTCAACCACGGCCTGCCCCTGGCGTTCCCGCTGCTCGTCGTCACCGTGTGGGCCGGGCTGCGCCTGCACACCTCCTTCGTGATCGTCCACGACCTGCTGTTCGGCAGCCTGGCCGTGGTCTTCACCCTCAACGGCTACGGCCCGTTCGCCACCATCGGGTCACCGCTGGCCCGCGGACTCGTGGTCCAGTTGTTCGTCGGTGTCGTCGCCGTGGTCGGCCTGGCCGTCGCGCTCGGCCGCGAGGAACGCACCCGTCTCGTCGACGACCTGCACACCGCCCGCCGGGAGGCCGCCGGCCAGGCCGAGATGCTGCGCACCGTGGTCGACTCGATGACCGAGGGCCTGGCCGTGGTCGACTCCGAGGGCCGCTGGATCCTGCGCAACCCGGCCGCCGACGAGCTGCTCGGCGGCGTCACCAGCGACACCGGCCAGATCCGCGAGAGTGCCTTCTACGGCCTGTTCCGCGCCGATGGCGTCCTCGTCCCGGACGGCGAATTCCCGTACCAGCGGGCGCTGGCCACCGGCGAACCGCACTCCATGGACATCGTGGTACGGAACGCGTCCGTCCCGCAGGGCCGCACCCTCGCGGTGCACGCCACCCCGATGCCCAACTTGATCAACGGCATCCGGTACGCCGTGACCGTCTTCTGCGACGTGACAGCCGAACGCCGCCAGCGGGACGAGCTGACCGCTTTCGCCGGGGTGGTGGCCCACGACCTGAACAATCCGCTGACCACCGTCGAAGGCTGGTCCGAGGAACTGGCCGACGTGCCAGGCGCCGGCCCGGCCGTGACCCGGATCCGCCGCGCCTCGGCGCGGATGCGCAACCTGATCAACGACCTGCTGAACTACACCACCGCCCGGGACGGCCGCCTCGACCTCACCGACGTCGACCTGACCACGGTGATCGCCGATATCGCCGCCGCCCGCGTCGACCAGGCGGAGAGCACGGGCGCCCCGGCCCCGCGGATCACCCTGGGTTCGCTGCCGGTGGTCCGGGCCGACGAGCCGCTGATGCGCCAGCTGTTCGAGAACGTGATCGGCAACGCGATCAAGTACACCGCACCCGGGGTGGTCCCGCAGCTGATGGTGTACGCGACCGCCGACGGCGACGACATCCAGGTCTGCGTGGCCGACAACGGCATCGGCATCCCGGCCGGCCAGCACGAGGCGGTGTTCGAGAACTTCCACCGCGCCCACCGCACGTCCGACTACGCCGGAACCGGCCTGGGCCTGGCCATCTGCAAACGGATAACCGACCGCCACGGCGGCACCATCACCGCCGCCGACAACCCGTCCGGCCCCGGAACGGTGATCGCGGTGACGATCCCCCTGGCCGCCCAGCCGTCCCGCCCCCGCCCGGTCCCCGCCTGACCACCGATCAGCGCGGCAACGGGTGCAGCAGAATCCCGTCGCCGCAGGTGGCCGCGATGGTCGGCACACCATCGAGGTCGAGCAGGACGGGGCCGTCACCCTCGGCGATGTCGGCCAGTGCCGCACCGGTGAGGGCGTCCCACTGCCGGATGACGCCGCCGGCGGAGACGAGGATGCGGGGCCGTCCGCCGGTGCTGATCACCAGAAGGCTCCGGCCCGAGCCGAGCTGCTCGAGTCCCCTGATCGCGCCGCCGATCTGCTCACCGGTCACGGCGTCCCATCGTCGTAGCTCACCGCCGGAGTCGAGAGACACCAGCAGGAGCCGGCCGTCGGGCAGGCGTGCCGCACCCAGTTCGTGGACGAAAGCCTCGTGCCCATGCAGCGGCGAACCACACGTCTCGCCGGTCACCGGATCCCACCGCTGAATGCCGCCCGCCCAGCCGGTTGACGCGATCATCTCGGTACCGTCGGACCGGGTGAGCACCGCGAGTGCAACGAGATGGTCGTCGTGGCGGCCGAGGGGAGCAAGCATCGCGCCGGTCGTCGCGTCCCACCGGTGGATCGGCGCCGGCGGGAAGTATCCCGAGGCGTACAGCACCTCACCGCCCCGGCCCACCGCCAGACCCCAGACGTTGTCGTCCACCGTGGGCCAGTGACACGGCTCGGCGGAGACGGTGTCGAACCACTCCACGCCCTCGTCCGTCGCCACCGCGAGCACCGGTTCGCGCCCGGGGCGGCGACACACCGCGATGCCGTTCGCCGCCCCCTGCACCTGGCGGAACGTGGTGGTCGGCTCACCGGTGACCGGGTCCAAGGCCCTGATCGTGCCGTCGAAGCAGACCGCCGCCAGCCGGGCCCGGCCGTCGGCGAGGTGAAAGGCGGTCAAACTCTCCACTGTCTCCCGGAGCCTCAGCACGCGTGGACCCGGATCGTTGATCACCATGGCCGGAAGGGTAGACCTCTCCCGGTCAGGGGTCTGCGAGCTGCGGTCACGTCCCGCCAGGAACCGCCCCGGTCATGGCTCGCCGAGTTCACCTCTCGGCCCGCGGACGGCCCGCTCCGCAGCCCTGCTCCCACCAGGATGATCACCCGGTGGCGCTCTGCCGCGTCGACCAGCGCACACAATGGCCGATCGTGTGCTCCGGTCGTTGCCCCAGCAAGGGCAAACGCTCACGATCGGCCGATCGTGAGCGTTCATCCACGCGGCAGCGACGACCAGGGCACGCAATACACCAACGTGTGCTCCCACCCTCGCTGCACGCAGCAAGAACCAACCACGCCGTGCCACCGGGCGATCAACTCCGGCCCAAGAACAGCCACACCACGCCGCCGGGCGATCAACATGCGACTTGTCCGCGCACTGACGGCGGAAAGTGGCCGTCAGGTGGGGTTCAGCCGGGGATTGAGCCAGCGGAGTTGGGAGCGGGTGTGGGTGGCGTCGCCGTGTTCGTGGCCGTTGTAGGGGTAGGTGTGCATCGTCTTGTCCGGGGATGCGTAGGCGTTGTAGGCGGCGAAGGCTGTGCTCGGTGGGCAGACCGTGTCTCGTAGGCCGACGCCGAAGTGGGCGGGGGCGGTCGCCCGGCGGGCGAAGTGGACGCCGTCCATGTAGGACAGGGTGTTCCACACCGCGGGTTCGGCGTCCCGGTGGACGGACAGGTAGGTGGCTATCTCGCCGTAGGGGGCCAGGTCGGTCAAGGACACCGCTCGCTGGAAGTGGCACAGGAACGGGGCTGACACCAGCACCGCGGCCAGGTCCGGGATCAAGCCCGCCACGGCCAGGGCCAGGCCACCGCCCTGACTGTTTCCGATCACTGCGATGCGGGCCGGGTCGACGTCCGGCAACTCGCGCAGGGCCATCACCGCACGGAACGCGTCGGTGATCAGGCGGCGGTAGTAGTAGTCGTCCGGGGCGAGGATTCCCCTGGTCACCGGGCCGGGGCCGCCGAGTGCCGTACCGGAGGAGGGGTCCGGGGTGTCGCCGCCGCAACCGTAGAGGTCGCCCTGGCCACGGTTGTCCATCAGCAGGTGGGCGTAGCCGGCCGCGGGCCAGGTCAGACGTTCGTGCGGGAGGCCCCGGCCGCGGCCGTAGCCGGCGAACTCGACCACCGCCGGGAGCGGGCCGGAGTGGCCGGACGGGCGGGTGTACCAGGCTCGGACCGGCTGCCGGTCGAATCCGCCGAACGTCACGTCCCAGCAGTCGAAGAGGGCCAGGTCGTTGGGTTCGGGGCGGGCGTCGAGGACGATCGGGCCGGACGCCGCGACGAGGGTCTTGGCCCAGAACGCGTCGAAGTCCGCTGGTTCCGGTAGATCAGGGGCATACCGTTCGAGCTGATCGAGCGGCAGATCAAAAGCGGCCACGACAGTCCTCAGGCAAAGGGCGACGACGAGAGCGACGGCGGCGACGACGGAGAGAGCGACAACGACGGCGACGACAAGGGCGGGGGTGGGGCGGTGGTTTCGCGGAGGACCAGCTCGGTGACCAGGTCGATCCGGGTGGTGGGGACGTCGATTCCGCGGGCCAGGTCGAGCAGCATCCGGGCCGCGGTTCCGGCCATGTCGGCGATGTGCTGGTCGACTGTGGTCAACGGGGTCGCCGCCCACGCCGAGATCGGCACGTTGTCGTAGCCGACGATCGAGACGTCGGCGGGGACGGCCAGGCCCAGCTGCCGCGCCGCCCGGATCACGCCCATCGCCTGGGTGTCGGAACCGGCGAAGACTGCGGTGGGCCGGTCCGGGGCGGCGAGCAGTTCCAGCCCGTGCTGGTGCCCGGCCTGGCCGGTGAACGCCCCGTACCTGACGAACCCCGGTTCGACCGGCAGGCCGGCCTCGTCGTGGGCGGACCGGAACCCGGCGACACGCGCCCGGCTGCAGAGCACGTCGGCCGGACCGGAGACGACGGCGATCCGGCGATGGCCGAGTTCGATCAGGTGGCGGGTGGCGAGCAGACCGCCGTTGAAGTTGTTCGAACCGACGGTCGGGACCGACGCCGCGGTGGCGCTGTCGGTGTCCAGCACGACGAACGGGATCCGCTGCCGGGCCAGCAACCGCCGCTGGGACTCGGTCGGGTGGCAGAGCACCAGCAGCACCCCGAGCGGGCTGCGGTGCAGCACGTCGTCGGCCCAGTGCCGGGGTGGCCGGTGCTTGCCGCCGAGCTGGGAGATCACCAGCTCGACCCGGGCCGGCGAGGTGACCTCCTCGACGCCGCGGATGACCTCCATCGCCCAGGCCGTGTCGAACTCGTGCAGCACCAGGTCGACGTGCCCGGTGACGGCGGGCGGGCGGCGGCTGCGCCGGCGGTACCCGTGCCGCTGGAGGCTGGCCTCGACGAGCTCGCGGGTGCGGGCGGCCACATCGGAGCGCCCGTTGAGCACCTTCGAGACCGTCGTCACCGACACCCCGACGTCACTCGCGATGAGGGCGATGGTCGCGGACCCGTCAGACTTCGTCATCGAAATTCACGCACCACCATCGGTAGTTGCGAATGAGGTTTCGCTGGAACCTGCACGCACCCTAACCACAAGAGATCGATGTAGTCCACTGTTGATCGCCATCCGAGGAGCGCCCTCAGCAGGCTTGACATCGATTCGTAACGGACTTAGGTTCGCCGCCATACATCCCGGTCGTTCGATGAAAGTTTCGGAAGGCTGGCTCATGCTGACAGCCCAGGCAAGCCCGTCCCGTTCCACTGAGGATCCACCCGACACCCCGATGCGGCCGCGTCGCCGCTCCTGGGCGCAGGCTCTGCGCCGGGACTGGCAGCTGTACTCGCTGGCCGTACTCCCGCTGCTGTTCTTCCTCGTTTTTCGCTATCTGCCGATGCTCGGGAACGTGATCGCGTTCCGGCGGTACGAGCCCGGCGGTGACCTGCTCGGCGAGTACTGGGTGGGGCTCCGGTATTTCCGGATGTTCCTCGCCGATCCGACGTTCTGGCAGGTCTTCACGAACACCGTGGTGATCGGCGCTCTCACGCTGCTGTTCTGTTTCCCGCTGCCGATCATGCTGGCCCTGCTGCTCAACGAGGTCCGTACCCGCTGGCTGAAGGGTTTCGTGCAGACCGTCTCCTACCTGCCGCACTTCCTGTCGATCGTGGTGGTGGCCGGCCTGATCCTGCAGACCGTCTCGATCGACGGCGTGGTCAATCAGGGTCTGCGGGCGATCGGTCAGGATCCGGTCGCGTTCATCCAGGAACCGGGCTGGTTCCGGACCATCTACGTGTCGTCGGAGGTGTGGCAGACCGTCGGCTGGGGCACGATCCTGTACCTGGCCGCGCTGACCACGATCGACAGCGACCTGTACGACCAGGCCAAGGTCGACGGCGCGAACCGCTGGCGGCAGACCTGGCACGTGACGCTGCCGGGCATCCGGCCGACCATGATCACGCTGCTGATCCTGAACATCGGCACGTTCCTGGCGGTCGGGTTCGAGAAGATCCTGCTGCTCTACAACCCGCTGACCTACGTGACCGCGGATGTCGTCGCCACGTACCTGTATCGCGTCGGCATCGTGTCGGGAAGTTTCAGTTACGCCGCCGCGATCGGACTGTTCGAGTCGCTGATCGGGCTGGCGCTGGTGCTCGGCGCGAACTCGCTGTCGCGCCGCGTGGCGGGGACGAGCCTGTGGTGACCGCGACCCGGGGCTACCGGGCGTTCCAGCTGGTCAACGGGTTCGTGCTGACTCTCGTGGTGCTGGTGACCCTTTTCCCGTTCGTCAACATCGTGGCCCGCTCGTTCAGCGGCGAGCAGGAGATCCGGTCCGGCCAGGTGAGCATCTGGCCGAAAGGCTTCAACCTCACCACGTACGAACGTGTCATGTCCGACGCCATGTTCTGGACCAACTACCGCAACACCGTGTTCTACACCGTCGTGGCCACCGCCATCGCGCTGGTCCTGACCACCTGTTACGCGTACGTGCTGTCGAAGAAGAACCTGAAGGGACGCGGCCTGCTCGTCGGGATCGCGGTGTTCACGATGTTCTTCAACGGCGGCCTCATCCCCAACTACGTGCTGGTCAGCTCCCTGGGCCTGCGCAACACGCTGTGGGCGATCGTGCTGCCCAACGCGATCAGTGTCTTCAACCTGCTCGTGATGAAGGCGTTCTTCGAGAGCCTGCCGACCGAGTTGGAGGAGGCGGCCGCGGTCGACGGCACCGGCACGTACGGCACGCTGCTGCGGATCGTGCTGCCGCTGTCCAAGGCGGTGCTCGCCACCATGCTGCTGTTCTACGCGGTGAGTTTCTGGAACTCCTGGTTCGCCGGGTTCCTCTACATGGACCGGCAGGAGCTGTTCCCGGTCACCGTCTACCTGCGCAACCTTATCGCCGGCGCGACCTCGGGCACCGACAACACCGCCACCAGCGAGGCCGCGCTGCAGATCGCCGCGAGCATCCAGGCCGTCACGATCGTCCTGATCATGCTGCCGATCATGCTCGTCTACCCCTTCATCCAGCGATATTTCGTCTCCGGCGTCATGCTCGGCGCCGTCAAAGGCTAGGAGCCCTCCCCCATGATCCAGCTGACCAGACGTCATCTCCTGACCGCCGCGGGCGCCGCGGCCGTGGCCGGGCTCGCCGGTTGCAGCGACGACGGCGGCGACACGTCGACCGAGGACAAGCGGGCCGGCGCCATGGACGGTTTCAAGGTCGGCGATCAGTTCAAGGCCACCGAGCCGCTGACCTTCCCGATCATGATGCTGAGCAACGCGGCCTACCCGTACAAGGCGGACTGGCCGTTCTTCAAGGAGCTGGCCGCGCGTACCAATGTGACGCTGGAATCGACGGCCGTGCCCGGCAGTGACTACAACCAGAAGCGCAGCGTGATGGTGAGCGCCGGGGACGCGCCGTTCATCATCCCGAAGACCTACCACCCGGACGAGGAGGCGTTCATCGCCGGTGGGGCGATCCTGCCGGTCAGTGACTACGTCGACCTGATGCCGCATTTCCAGGACAAGGTCTCCCGCTGGAACCTGCAGGGCAACCTGGACGGGTTCAAGGCCCAGGACGGCAAGTTCTACCTGCTCCCCGGCCTGCACGAGAACGCCTGGCAGGACTACACGCTGGCGGTCCGCACCGACATCATGACCAAGCTCGGCCTGACCGCGCCGGAGACCTGGGACGACCTGACCGGCGTGCTGCGCGAGATGAAGAAGGCCTACCCCGACCAATACCCGTTGTCCGACCGCTGGAGCACGCCACCGTTGCCGGGAGGCAACAACCTTCTCAATCTCATCGGTACGGCGTACGGCACCAAAGCCGCATGGGGCTGGAACCCGGTCTACTGGGACGCCACCGCGAGCCGGTTCGTCTACACCGGGGCGATGGACCAGTACCGGCAGATGCTGGAGTACGTGCACACGCTGGTGAAGGAGGGCCTGCTCGACCCGGAGAGCTTCACCCAGACCGACGACGTGGCCCGGCAGAAGTTCGCCACCGGCAAGTCTTTTGTGATCAGCGCGAACGCGCAGACCGTGGTGAACGAGGCCCGCAAGGACATCGCGAAGCTGCCCGGCGCCACGGTGGCCAAGATGATCCTCCCGATCGGGCCGGCCGGCGCCACCCTGCCCGGCGAGACCCGCCTCGAGAACGGCATCATGATCTCGAAGAAGGCACTGGAGTCGAAGAACTTCGTGGCCATGATGCAGTTCATCGACTGGCTCTGGTATTCCGACGCGGGCCTGATGTTCAGCAAGTGGGGCATCGAGGGCCAGACCTACTCCGGCAAGGTCGACGACGGCACGTTCAAACTGGACCCGGGCATCAAGTGGGCCGGCCTCAACCCGGACGCCACCAAGGATCTGCAGGTCGACTTCGGATTCTTCAACGGCGTCTTCGCGTACGGCGGCAGCACCGCCATGCTCAATTCGCAGTTCTCCGACGAGGAGAAGGCATTCCAGGCCGAGATGAACAAACGGCAGGTCCGGCCGGTGCCGCCGCCCGCGCCGCTGACCATCGAGGAACGCGAGCAGGTCACTCTCTGGGACTCCGGGCTGAAGGACCACGTCTTCCAGAACACGCTGAAGTTCGCGCTCGGGCAGCGCCCGTTGTCGGAGTGGGACGCCTACGTCAAGGAGCTGGAGGGCAAGAACTCCGGCAAGTACGTGGACACCGTGAACAAGGCGTACGACCGCTACAAGAAAGAGCACGGGTGAGCCGGTTGCCGGCCGCCTGGCGCGCGTGTGTCGGAACCGGCCGGATGGAACTCGCGCTGCGCCGGGACTATCAGGATTCGCTCGCCCTCGTCCAGCGGGAGATCGGGTTCCGGCACATTCGCGGGCACGGCCTGTTCAGCGACGGAATGGGCATCCACCGGCCGTTCCCGCACCTCGGCCACGAGCACGTGCGGCACTCGTTCACCTATCTGGACCAGGTCGTCGACGCGTACCTGGAACTGGGCGTCAGGCCGTTCCTGGAGCTCGGTTTCATGCCGGACGGCCTGGCCTCGGGCGATCAGACGGTGTTCTGGTGGAAGGGCAACATCACCCCGCCGCGGTCCTGGTCGGCCTGGGCCGATCTGGTCCGCGACACGGTCACCCACCTGGTCGACCGATACGGGCTGGCCGAGGTCCGGCAATGGCCGATCGAGGTGTGGAACGAGCCGAATCTGACCCAGTTCTGGCTCGGCGCGGACGCCTATCACCGCCTCTACGAGATCAGCGCGACCACGATCAAGGATGTGGACGCGGATCTCCAGGTCGGCGGCCCGGCCATCTCCCCCGGTTCGGACAAATGGCTGGAGACGTTCGCCGAATTCGTGATCGCCCGGGACGTGCCGATCGATTTCGTGAGCCGGCACGCGTACACCTCCGGCCCGGCCCAGCACGTGCCGTTCGGAACGCATCAGACGCTGGCCCCGGCCGCCCGTCTGCTGGAACAGTTCGCGCTGCCGCGCAAACAGCTGGCCGGCACGCCGCTGGCCGGGCTTCCGGTGCACATCACCGAATTCAACTCGTCCTACCGGCCGGACAACCCGATCCACGACACCGCTTTCCACGCCGCCTATCTGGCGCCTGTCGTCGCCTCCGGCGGCGATCACGCCGACTCGTTCTCCTACTGGACGTTCAGCGACATGTTCGAGGAGGAGGGCATTCCGGTCGCGTTGTTCCACGGCGGTTTCGGCCTGCTCACCCATCGGCAGATCAAAAAGCCGACCTTCCATCTGTACGCGTTCCTGGCGCGCATGGCCGACGAACTGCTGTCGCGCGGCCCGCACCACCTGATGACGACCGATTCCACCGGGCGGGTGACCGTTCTCGCCTGGGCGCCGGTCGACCACCAGGATCTGCGGAATTCGCCGTCCTCACATTCGTTGCGGCTGTCGGCGCCGATGACCGGGTCGTCGGCCTTCCTGATGCGCTCGTCGGTCGACGAGGACCGTGGCAACGCGTGGACGGCGTGGCGGGAGATGGGCCGCCCGGCGTCACCGGCGCACCGGCAGCTCGACGCGCTGCGGGAGGCCGCCGAGCCGGTCCGCAGCCATCGCGGGCTGCCTGTCGTCAACGGGCGCATCACGCTCGACCTGACGCTGGCCCGGCACGAGGTGACCCTGCTGGAGATCACCCCGGTGTGCGACCAGACACCGTCCTGGTGGGACGACAGCCGCCTGCTGGGGGCGTCGTGAACACCGCGCTCGGCGAACGGTTCGGAACCGGGCTGCTGTCCCAGGCCGCCGCGATGATCTACACCCTGCTCGCCGTCGGGCTGCTGACCCTGGTGACGGCCGGGCCGGGCCTGGTCCTGCTGGTGTTCCTCGACCGGGACGCGTCGAACCTGCCGCTCGCGGCTCTCGGCGTGCTCCCGGCCGGGCCGGCGCTGTCGGCGGCGATCTACGCGCTGGACCGGCGGCGGCTCGACCTGACCGATCTTCATCCGGGCGCGGCGTTCCTCCGCGGCTACTGGCTGAACGCGGCGGGCGCGTTGAAGGTGTGGGGGCTGTGGCTGCTCGTGGTCACCCCGAACCTGGCCGATCCCGGGGTTCCGCAGCTGATCGTGATCGCCGGGGCCACCCTGTGGATGCTGAACGCTCTGGTGATCACGTCACTGTTCGTGTTCCGTTTCCGTGATGTCGCGCGGCTTTCGGCGTACCTGATGATCCGCCTTTTTGGGGTGACGGTGAGTAACGCCTGCCTGATCGTGGTCGCTCTCGCCGTGGTCTGGCTGTGGTCCGAGGCCGCGCTTGCGCTGGCCGTGTCGCTGCTGGTCGTGGCGCTGCTGGGCAATGCCCGGCCGCTGGTCGCCGTGGTCCGGAAGGAGTTCGTGGCGTGAAGATCCCATATGGGGGCGACTACAACCCGGAGCAGTGGCCGAAGGATGTGTGGGAGGACGATCATCGGCTGTTCGACGCCGCACACATCGACACGCTCACGGTGGGTGTGTTCACGTGGGCGCTGACGCAGCCCGGCCCGGACGCCTACGACTTCAGCGTCCTGGACGCGATCCTCGAGCGGGCGGCGGCCGCCGGCCGGCGGATCTGTCTCGCCACCGGCACCGGCGCGCATCCGGCGTGGATGGCCCGCCGTTTCCCGTCGGTCACCCGGACCGATTTCGAGGGGCGGAAGCATCGGTTCGGGCAGCGGCACAACTCGTGCCCGAGCTCGCCGGACTTCCGGCGCTTCGCCGTGGAGGTCGCCCGGCGGATCGCCCAGCGTTACGCCGGCAATCCGGCGATCGTCGCGTGGCACGTCGGCAACGAGTACGGCGGGGCCTGCTACTGCGACCTCTGCGCCGCCGGTTTCCGGGAGTGGCTGCGGGCGCGGTACGGTTCCCTCGCCGGGCTGAACGCCGCCTGGTACACCACCTTCTGGTCGCACACGTTCACCGACTGGGACGAGATCGAACCGCCGTCGGCTCTCACCGAACACTGGCGCGGCCCCGACCACACCGCCTTCCAGGGCATCACCCTCGACTATCTGCGGTTCATGTCGGACGCGATGCTGGCGAACTACCGGGACGAGAAGGCGGCGATCCGGCGATCAGATCCGGACACGCCTGTGACGACCAACTTCATGGGGCTCTACCGGCCGATCGACTACCACCGGTGGGCGGCCGACCTCGACCTCGTCTCCTGGGACAACTATCCGCCCGATGACCGGTCGGCGGCCCGGATGGCGCTGGCCCACGACCTGATGCGCGGGATCAAGGGCGGGCAGCCGTTCTGGCTCATGGAACAGACACCCAGCGTCACCGCGTGCCGGGACGTCAACCCGCTCAAACGGCCCGGCGTGATGCGGCTGTGGAGCTGGCAGGCGGTCGCGCACGGGGCCGACGCGGTGCTGTTCTTCCAGATGCGCGCCGGTCGCGGGGCCAGCGAGAAGTACCACGGCGCGGTGATCGGGCACGCCGGCCGGTCCGACACCCGGGTGTTCCGGGAGGTCGCCGATCTCGGCGCGGAGCTCTCGGCCCTGGGCGGGATCACCCTGGGCGCGCGGACGCCGGCGCGGGTGGCGCTGCTGTTCGACTGGGACAGCTGGTGGGCGCTGGAGATCTCGGACGGGCCGTCCCGGCTGGTCCGCTACCTGGACGTGGTCACCGCGTACCACCGGGCGCTGTGGCAGCTCGGCGCCGACCTCGACGTGCTCCCGGTGACCGCCGCTCTGGACGACTACGACGTGGTGGTGGCGCCCGCCCTCCACATGATCAAGAACGACCTCGCGGACCGGCTCGCGGCGGTCGCGTTCCGCGGCGGGACGGTGCTCACCACCTTCCTGTCCGGCCGGGTCGACGAGGACGACAACGCCTTCCTGACCGACCCGCTCGGCCCGCTCCTCGGGATCCGGGTCGACGAGTGGGACGCCCGCGAAGCCGCCTACGTCAACCCGGTGACCATGAACGGCTCGACGTTCGAGTCGCGGCTGCTGTTCGAGCTGGTCATCCCGCAGGGCGCGGAGGTCGTCGGAACCTACGGGGCGGACTTCTACGCGGGGACGGCGGCCGTCACCCGTAACGCCTGGGGCGCCGGTCATGCCTGGTATGTGGGGGCCGCCCTCGACGACGCCGGGGTGACCGCGGTGGTCCGCCCGGTGCTGGCCCGGCACGGGCTGCTCGGGCCGTGCGCCGATCTGCCGGACGTGGAGACGGCCGTGCGCGTCACCCCGGACGGCGACCGTCTCCTGTTCGTCCTCAACCACGGGCCGTCACCCGTCGACCTGCCGGCCACCTGCGACGGCGTCGACCTGCTGTCCGGCCATCCCGTCCGTACCCTCGGCCCGAACGGGGTCGCCGTGTTCCCGGGGCGCGACCGCCAGCCGTCGCCCACCCCTGGAATCCGTACCCGATAACCGCCGTACGCGACGGCCGGACCTCCCGGCCGTCGCCCACCACGGGAATCCGCACCCCGAAACCACCGTGAACGACGGCCGGCGGGCTCAGCCGTCGCCCACCGCGGGAAAACGCACCCCGAAACCACCGTCAGCGACGGCCGGCGGCCTCGGCCGTCGCTCACCGCGGGAATCCGCACCGCGAGACCGCGGTGGGCTACGGCTGGTGGTCGTGCGCCAGCCGGGCCGCCTCGGATTCGGTGCCGATCGCGTCCCGGCGGGCCGGATCGGTCTGGTAGGTCTGGAGCGTGAACCCCAGGAACTTCGGGGCGATGTGCAGGCCGCCACCAGGGACCTTGATCTCCCGCAGGTCGGCCGGAACCTCATCCCAGGGAGTCCTGGTCACCCTGATCAGCCGTTTGATCGTCACGGCCTCCCGGTCGGGTTCCAGCCACGGCCACCGGCCCACGACCAGCCAGAGCGCGAACACCAGCACCAGCACCGCGAGCACCGTCATGACCGTGGTGAAGGCGCCGAGCTCGGCGATCCGTTTCTGATCCTCGCCGGGCACCCGTTCGGTCGGGACGAGGCCACCCGCCATCCACCCGATGATCACCGCCGACGCGCCCATTCCCGCCGGGGACGACCCGGCCACGAAGCGCCGGCCGTCGGGCGAGATCTCCCAGGCCGCCGGCCGTTTGCGCGCCTGCCTGGTCACCAGTAGATAGCCGGCCAGCGGGGCGCCGAGGGTGACGCCGAGCACGGCGAACGCGACGAGCAGCCCGGCCCAGCCAGGCTCGATGCCCCAGGTGAGCGTTTGCAGCCAGAGATCCTCGGCGAAACGTAGCGCGCAGGCGAGGAGAACGAACGGAACCGCCAGCAGCCGGGCGGCACGAGCAGACATCGACGCAGCCTAGAGCATGATCGTCGATTCGGACAGTGAGCCGGGCCGGGGTCAGTGGATGGGGCGGCCCTTCGCGTCGGGGATGCCGGACTTGCGGTGGAAATAGGTGTTGAGCTGGTCGCGCCACTCCTCGGCGCTGCGGCGCTGCTCGGCCAGGCGCTCGGTCACCCGGGCATGCAGGGCCGGGGCGACCAGCCCGTCCGCCTCCGCCCACCTGGACTGCATCTCGGCCACCCGCTGGGCCCCGGCGAAGTGGGTGTCGTAGATGTGCTGAATCACCGTCGAGCCGCTGTGCAGCACGTGGGCGTACGGGACGTGGTGGAAGAACAGCAGCAGCTCGTCGGGGCAGGTGCCCGGGTGCTCGAAACGCTCCGACCACGGGACCGGGTACTGGGTGGTGAAACCCGTTCCGGTGGCGGCGGTCCGGTCGACGCCCACGCCGTCCCGGTCGGCGAAGTGGTAGGTCCCCCACGGGGTGTACTCGTAGCCATCCACATCAGGGCCGTAATGGTGGCCGGGCCGGACCATGAAACCCACCCCGAGCGGGGCGGTGTACTGCTCGTACGTCTCCCACGAGTCGTCCATCAGTGCGTGCAGGACGTGCCGCAGGGCGGCCGGGGCGGCCGGGAACGTCAGCGTGATCCACTCGTCGAGGATCGCGGCCGGGGCGCGGTCCGGGGTCCAGGCCAGGCGGCCGACCGCGTAGAGGTTGGCCTGCGCCAGCGGATGCCCGGTCCAGAACGGGTCATCACCCACGTTGGCAACGGCCGACAGGACACCCCCCGCCGCGGTACGGACGGAGGCGCGCCCACCGGTGCCGACGCCGGCCGGCGACCGCCCAGGGCCGGACCGGGAGGCAGAGCCGGCCGGCCCGGCGGACACGCGCTCCGCCAAGGTCGGGGCGTCGTCGCCGGTGGGGTGGAAGCCGAGCACCCCGCTCCACATCGGCGGCAGGTAGCAGACGTGTCTCTGCTGGCCGGTGTACTCCTGGGTGACCTGCAGTTCGACGGCCAGGCGGGTGTTCGGCATGGCGAGCAGGACCGGCGACACCGGCTCGCGGGTCTGGAAGTCCATCGGCCCGTGCTTGACCTGGAGGATCACGTTGTCCCGGAATTGTCCGTCGAGCGGCGCGAAGTGGTCGTGGGCGGCGCGGGCCCGGTCGGTGCTGCGGTCGCGCCAGTCCTGACGGTGGTTGTAGACGAACGCCCGCCACCGGACCGGGGCGCCGTGCGGGGCCAGCGCGTCGGCCAGCATGTTGGCGCCGTCGGCGTGGGTCCGGCCGTAGCTGAACGGGCCGGGCTGGCCTTCGGAGTCGGCTTTCACCAGGTAGCCACCGAAGTCGGGGATCGTCTCGAACACCCGGTCGGTGGTGTCCGACCACCAGCGGCGGACGTCCGGGTCGAGGGGGTCGGCGGTCGGCAGGTCCCCCAGGATGACGGGGGCGGCGAAGTTGATCGACAGGTGCAGGCGGATCCCGTACGGCCGCAGGGTTGACGCGATCGTCGCGACCTCGCCGAGCCGGTCGGTGAGCAGGTGGGTCTCGCCGGCGTGGACGTTGACGTTGTTGACGGTGACCGCGTTGATGCCGGACGCCGCTAGCAACCGTGCGTAGTCGCCGACCCGGGTGAGGTCGTCGCGGAGACGGCCGTCCTGCCAGAAGATCGAGCCGCCGGAGTAGCCCCGCTCGACCTGGCCCATCACCCGGTGCACGAACACGTTGTCCCAGTGGTCCAGGACGCGCAGGCCGAAGGCGGGTTCCTGACGTTCGTCGGCGAGCGTCTGATCGAAAGCGGCCTCGCCGCGGCGGACCACCTCGAACAGGCCGTAGAGCAGTCCGGAGGCCCCGTCGGCGACGACCACCGTCACCGCCCCGCGCCGCCCCAGGCGGAAGCCGTCACCGGAACGGCCCGGGTCGAGTGCCAGAATCAGGTCGGCCGGTGCGCCCGTCGGTTGCACGGTTCCGCCGAAGAGGTCGCAGGCCCGGGACACCTCGGCGCGGACGGTGTCGGCGAGCGGACCGGTGGCGTCGACCCGGATCCGGCGCGAACCCAGAGCGCGGAACGACTCCGGCGGCAGCCAGGCCGGGTGGATCGCGGGCGACGGTGTCGAGTTCACGGCGACTGGGATCACGAATCCATTGAAACCATCCGATGTCTTGCCGTCGAGCACATCGCACGGCGCGCCGAGTCCGCAGATTTGAACTGTTCCAAGTCGATCTTGCAAGGAGCGATGCCAGGATATCTGAAACGATCCACGACTTTACTTACCGGAAACGTTGACGGCCGCCGATGGCCGTTGCAGACTCCCTGGAAAGCGCTTTCCTACAGCACCTTCCCTCGGGAGGAACGAAGAGCATGTGGCTCCGTACCGGAAGATTGTGCGTCGTGGCAGCCGTCCTGGCCGCCGCCCTGCCCGCGTCGCCCGTCGCCGCGCATCCCCGCGGCGGTCCGTTGATGGAACGCCTGGATCGGGGCCTGGTCGCGGCCTCGACCGGCGAGGGCGTCTTCCTGAGCTGGCGGCTGCTGGCGAACGAGGCCACCGGCTCCTCGGCGACCGGCCTGACCGGCGCGAACTTCGCGGTCTACCGGGATGGCCGGCGGATCGCGACGGTCACCGACAGCACCAACTTCCTGGACCGCGAGGGTACGGCCACCTCCCGCTACCGGGTCAGCGGATCAGGAACGGTCACCCCGTGGGCGACGAACTACACCGAGCTGCCGCTGCAGAAGCCGGCCGACGGTGTGACCCCGGCCGGCGAGGCGTACACCTACTCGGCGAACGACATGAGCGTCGGCGACGTGGACGGCGACGGGCGGTACGAGTACATCGTCAAGTGGGACCCGTCGAACTCGAAGGACGTCTCCCAGCTCGGGTACACCGGGCCGGTCTACGTCGACACCTACCGGGCCGACGGCACCCTGCTGCACCGCATCGACCTGGGCGTGAACATCCGGGCGGGCGCGCACTACACCCAGTTCCTGGTGTACGACTTCGACGGCGACGGCCGCTCGGAGATGATGATGAAGACCGCCCCCGGCACGAAGACGATCCGTAACGGGCGCGAGCGGTTCATCACCACCCCCGGCCACGCGCCGACCGAGGACCACCGGCTGAGCGCGGCCGGATACCACGAACACGTCGTGCAGATGTTCCTCGGCTGGGACAAGCACCCGGAGGTGATGGCGGGGCACTGGCCGGCGACGCTGGAGCAGGCGTTCGGCATCGCGCCGCAGTACCCGTACCCGCTGAGCCGCGCCGACGCCGAGAAACTGACCGACTACTTCATGGACGTCTACGCCCCGTCCCGCAGCACCCGTAACAACCTGCGCGCGTTCGAGGGGTTCATCGTCGACGGCCCGGAGTATCTGACCGTCTTCGAAGGCGCCACCGGACGTGAGTTGCAGACCATCGACTACAAGCCGGGCCGCCACGACGACGGCCTGATGTGGGGCGACTATGCGATGGCCCGGATCGAGCCGGCCAACCGGGTGGACCGGTTCCTGGCCGGGGTGGCCTATCTGGACGGCAGGCACCCGTCGGCGGTGTTCGCCCGTGGCTACTACACCCGCACGACCCTGGTCTCCTACCGCTGGACCGGCCGCAAGCTGGTCGAGGACTGGTATGTCGATTCGGGCTGGACGCCGATGACGAACCCGTTCAACGACTCCCCGCACGGCCGGGACGGTACTTCCGACAAATACGGAAATATAACTACTCAGGGCTTCCATTCGCTGAGCGCGGCGGATGTCGATCAAGATGGCAGGCAGGAGATCGTCTACGGCTCGGCGACGATAGACGACAACGGTGAGGTGCTCTACTCCTCGTTCGATGCGCTCCCGACCGGTGAAAACCAAAGGCTCGGGCACGGCGACGCCATGCACGTGACCGACATCGACCCGGACCGCCCCGGGCTGGAGATCTTCACCGTGCACGAGGGCGCCACGTCGGCCCCGTACGGCATGGCGATGCGGGACGCGAAGACCGGCGAGGTGCTGTTCGGGACGTACTCGGGCCGGGACACCGGCCGGGGCATGGTCGGTGACGTGCTGCCCGGCACGCGGGGTGTCGAGTCGTGGGCGAGCATGCCCGGCGGATCCGAGGCGCTCGGCCTGCACAGCGCCACCGGCGAGGTGCTGACCAGCACGATCCCCGGCACGAACGCGAGCATCAGGTGGTCGGCCGACCTGACCACGCAGATCGTCAACGGCGCGCAGGAGGTGACGCCGACGATCGACGACTGGATCCGGGGGCGGCTGCTGACCGCCGACGGGACCCGGGCCAACAACGGCACGAAGGGCAACCCGGGCCTGGTCGCCGACGTCCTCGGCGACTGGCGGGAGGAGCTGCTGGTCCGGACGGTGGACAGCTCGGCGATCCGGATCCACCTGAGCACCGAGGTGACGAACCACAAGCTGTACACGCTGATGCAGGATCCGCAGTACCGGGTCGAGGTGGCCCGCCAGCAGACCACCTACAACCAGCCGTCCTACCCGAGCTTCTACCTGGCCTCGGACACCGACTGGTCGAAGGTGCCGCGCAACGTACGGATCAGGTGATCCACGACGTAGCGGGCGTCGTCCTCGATCCCGTGCAGGAAGGTCGACCGGCGGCGGCGTAGCACCGGCAGGCCCAGGGCGTACAGCCCGGGGATGCCGGTCACGCCGCCGTCGTGGCGCAGCCGGCCCTTGTCGTCGAGGACCGGCAGGTCGAGCCACGAGTAGTCGGGCCGGAACCCGGTCGCCCACACGATCGTGCTGATCTCGCCGCTGCCCAGGTCGATCCGCAGCCGTGGCTTCTCCGGAACCCGGGTGGGCGGGAGAACGACCCGGTCGGCCAGCCCGGCCCATTCGTCGAAGCCGGCGAGCATCCGGTTCGCCTTCAGGTCGGCGAGCGAGCACACGTTGCGCAGCCCGCCGGAGAACAGCGCCACCCCGTCACGGACCGCGGCCAGCCGTCCGACCAGCTCCACCCCGGCGCCGGTCAGCGTGTTGAGGTCGACGTCGGCCCCACCGGCGAGCTGCGGCGACGGCAGCCGGCGGGCCCGGT
Organism: Actinoplanes sp. NPDC026670; assembly: GCF_040638175.1. Taxonomy (NCBI): domain Bacteria; kingdom Bacillati; phylum Actinomycetota; class Actinomycetes; order Micromonosporales; family Micromonosporaceae; genus Actinoplanes; species Actinoplanes sp. NPDC026670. The sequence continues at coordinate 43,987 of NZ_JBEZXU010000043.1, read as the reverse complement.
CGAGGTCGTCCACCTCGTCGTAGCGCTGCGCCCACAGGCCGGTCTCGTGCATCCACCACAGCACGTCCCGGCCGCGGTGCCGTCGCGGCATCCGGGTGTGCTCCCCCACCGAGAGCACCACGTGCCGGCCGGACGCCCGCAACTCGGCGGCCAGCTGCACGCCGGTCGCCGAGGCGCCGACCACGAGCACCCCACCGTCCGGCAGCTTGTCCGGATTGTGGTAGTCGAACGGCGTGACCTGATGGACGCCGAGGTCCCCGAAGCCGGGCACGACCGGCACGTTGCACGCGCCACTGGCGATCACCACCGACCGGCAGCGAAGATCACCGACGGCAAACCCTTCGCCGGTACGCCGTACCGACGTCACGTTCACCCCGGTCCGGACGGGCGCCCCGGCGGCGAAACGCTCGATGAACGCGACCACCTCCGCCATCGTCATGTACCCGTCCGGGTCGTCGCCGTCGTAGTCCTGTCCGGGCAGCCGGCTCAGCCAGTTGGGGGTGAGCAGCCGCAACGAGTCCCAGCGTTCGGTGCGCCACGAGTTCGCGACCAGCCCTCGTTCCAGGACGACGTGGTCGACGCCCCGCTCGCGCAGGAAGTGGCTGGCGGCCAGCCCGGCGTGCCCCGCCCCGACGACGACCGTGGTGACGCTGCCGCCCAAGGTCAGGCGACCTGTACCGTCACGTCGGTCGGGTTGGTGAGCGCGTCGAAGACGGCCGACCGCTTCTGCGACTGGGCCACGATCGCCTCGATGTCCTCCTTGGAGGCGTCGGCGTCGATGTCGAAGGTGACCTTGATGTCGTTGTAGCCGTTACGGACGTCGGGGTCGCCGAGGATGCCGCGGATGTCGTGGTTGCCCTCGACGACAGCGGTGACCGAGCGCAGCTGGACGCCCCGGTTCTGGGCGACCGACGCGACGCCGGCGGTGAGGCAGCTGGCCAGGCCGACCAGCAGGTACTCGATCGGGGTGATGCCGTTGTCCTCGGCGGCGAACACCTCGGGGTGGTCGGCGGCGAACTCGGTCCTCGCCTTGTGCGACTGTTCGGCGCCGAGGCCGTAGAAGTTCTCGATGGTGGTGGTGCTGTGCACGCCCTTGTCCCACTTGGCGGTGGCCCGCCAGGTGAACTGGGCGGCCTCTGGGGCGCCCTTGAGGGCCTCGCGCGCGTCGAGCAGCGCCTGAACGTTGACTCCGTTATCGGTGACCGTCATGGCTGGCATCCTCCCTGGTGAAGCCTTGATCTACAACACCCATCGGGACACTAGACAATGATCTTGTCCACGCCTAGCGTTGGAGTCCGTGAAGAGTGTCGGAGTCGTCGAGACCCGTTTCCTCGACCTCCCCCAGCCGCTGTCCCTGGACTGTGGACGGGACCTTACCGGTGTCCGGGTCGCCTACGAGACGTACGGAACGCTGTCCCCCGATCGGGACAACGTGATCCTGGTGTGCCACGCGCTGTCCGGTGACGCGCACGCGGCAGGCATCGCCGCGAGCCCGCCCGAGGAGGGCACCCGGGAGGGTTACGCCAAGGGTCTGGGCTGGTGGGACGGCATGATCGGGCCGGGCAAGGCGTTCGACACGGACAGGTGGTTCGTGGTGTCGACCAACCTGCTGGGCGGCTGCCGGGGCACCACCGGGCCGTCGTCGGCCGACCCGGCGACGGGTGAGCCGTACGGGCCGGACTTCCCGGTGATCACGGTGGCCGACATGGTCCGGTGCGAGCGCGCGTTCCTCGACGAGCTCGGCATCGAACGGCTCGCCGCGGTGGCCGGCGGCTCGCTCGGCGGGATGCAGGCACTCGAATGGGCGGTCCGGTATCCGACTCAGGTCGACGCGATCGTGGTGATCGCGTCCACCCACGCGCTGCAGCCGCAGGGCGTGGCCTGGAACGCGATCGCCCGCGAGTCGATCATGCGGGACCCGGACTGGCAGGGCGGGCGCTACTACGGGACCGGCCGCTCGCCGGACGCCGGGATGGGGGTGGCCCGGATGGTCGGCCACATCACCTACCTGTCCGCGCCGGGGCTGGCCGAGAAGTTCGGGCGGCGTTTCCAGAACGGGCTCAACTACACGCTCACCGAGCCCGAGTTCGAGGTGGAGAGCTACCTGCGGCACCAGGCGGCCGCGTTCGTCAGGCGGTTCGATGCGAACACCTACCTCTACCTGTCCCGGGCGCTGACCTATTTCGAGCTGGGGCCACTCGACGAGGTGCGGGCCCGGACCCTGCTGATCTCGTTCAGCTCGGACTGGCTGTACCCGCCGGCCGCGTCCCAGGAGATCGCCGACACGCTGACGAAACTCGGCAAATCGGTGGAGAACCACGTGATCGACGCGCCGTACGGGCACGATTGTTTCCTGCTGGAAGAGGCCCGGCAGACCCCGATCGTCCGGCGATTCCTGGAAGGCGAGGCATGAGCAGAGAAGAACCGCCGCACGAGTTCGGGTTCGAGACCCGGCAACTGCACGCCGGGCAGCGGCCCGACCCGAACACCGGCGCCCGGGCGGTGCCGATCTTCCAGACCACCAGCTACGTCTTCGAGGATCCGGAGTCGGCCGCCGCCTACTTCAACCTCCAGGAGTACGGGAACACGTACTCCCGGATCATGAATCCGACGACCGCGGTCTTCGAGGAGCGGGTGGCGAACCTGGAGGGCGGCAGCGGGGCGGTGGCGTTCGCCAGCGGCATCGCGGCCCAGGCGGCGGCGCTGTTCACGCTGCTGGAGCCGGGTGACCACGTGGTCGCCTCGCAGGCGCTCTACGGCGGCACCGTCAACCAGCTCAAACACCTGCTGCGCAAGCTGAACGTGGAGCTGTCCTGGGTGGATCCGGACGACACCTCGGCGTGGCGCAAGGCGGTGCGGGAGAACACGAAGGCGTTCTTCGGCGAGACGATCGGCAACCCGGGCGGGAACGTGCTCGACATCGAGACGATCGCCACGATCGCGCACGAGCGCGAACTGCCGCTGGTCGTGGACAACACGTTCGCCACGCCGTACCTGTGCCGGCCGATCGAGTGGGGCGCGGACATCGTGGTGCACTCGGCGACCAAGTTCATCGGCGGGCACGGGACCAGCATCGGCGGGGTGGTCGTGGAGGCGGGCACGTTCGACTGGTCGAACGGGCGGTTCCCGGTGGTGGCGGAGCCGTCTCCGGCGTACCACGGCCTGAAGTTCCATGAGACGTTCGGGACCTACGGCTATCTGATGAAGCTGCGCGCGGAGACACTGCGCGACCTGGGCGGGGCGCTGTCGCCGTTCAACGCGTTCCTGTTCCTCCAGGGGCTGGAGACGCTGTCGCTGCGGATGGACCGGCACGTGGCCAACGCCCGCCGGATCGCTTCCTTTCTGGCGGAGCACCCGCTCGCCTCGAACATCACCTGGGCCGGGCTACCGGACAGCCGGTACCGGCCGCTGGTGGAGAAGTACCTGCCGCTCGGGCCGGGCGCGGTGTTCTCGTTCGACGTGGCCGGCGGGCGCGACGGCGGCCAGGACCTGATCCGCGGCGTGCAGCTGTGGTCGCACCTGGCCAACGTGGGTGACGCCAAGAGCCTGATCATCCACCCCGCCAGCACCACGCACCGGCAGCTCAGCGACGACGAGCTGCGGGCCGCCGGGGTGGGGCCGGGCACGGTCCGGCTGTCGGTCGGCACGGAGAGCGTGGACGACCTGATCTGGGACCTGACCCGGGCGTTCGAAGGGGTGACGGGATGAGCGGCTACCAGGACGCGCTGACCATCCAGCGGGTGCTCAACACGGCGAAGACGATCGCGATCGTCGGGCTGTCCGGCAACGAGCTGCGGGCCAGCTATTTCGTCGGCTACTACATGAAACGGCACGGCTATCGGGTGATCCCGGTCAATCCGCGGGAGTCGTCGATCCTCGGTGAGGTGTCGTACCCGTCGCTGGCCGAGGTGCCGGTGCCGATCGACGTGGTGAACGTGTTCCGGGCGCCGAGCGCGCTGCCGCAGATCGCGACGGACGCGGCAGCGGCCGGGGCGGGCACGCTGTGGACCCAGTTCGGGGTGGTCAACCAGGAGGGCGCGGACATCGCCGAGCAGGGCGGGCTGACCGTGATCATGGACCGCTGCCTCAAGGTCGAGCACGCCCGGTACGTGGGCCGGATGCACTGGCTGGGCTTCAACACGTCGCGGATCACCTCGGTGCGGGCAGGTCTCCAATAGGGGTGACTTTTCGGATTTTGGGGCGTTTGTCCGTTTGTGAACCCTCCCCGGTTCACCGCGCACACCACCGCACCGAATACGGAGACCCGCAATGCCCTATCCCACCGCGATCTACCAGCGTGTCGTCGCCGTCTGCGCGACCGTCGCGCTGACCGCCACCGCCTGGGCCGCCCCCGCGACCGCCGTGGCCGTGTCCATCGCGCCGGCCCCGCTCCAGTACGTCGCGCTCGGCGACTCCTACGCCGCCGGGTTCGGCGCCGAGGCGACGAGCGACCCGTGCGGCCGGACCGCGGCCGGCTACCCGGCGCTGCTCGCGCGCGAGGCGCACGGCGGCATCTCGGTGCGCAACGCCTCGTGTGCCGGAGCGACGACCGCCGACGTGATCCGGCAGACGTCCGCGCTCAGCCCGCGCACCCAGCTCGTCACCATCACCGCGGGCGCCAACGACCTCGAACTCAAGCGGCTGCTGGTCTCGTGCCTGAACCGGTTCGCGGCGGCCGCCTGCCAGAACGACGGCCTGGCCGTGCACCGGAAGCTCACCGCCGCCCTGCCGCGTGACCTGAACCGGATGCTGCGCGCGGTCGTCACCGCCGCCCCGAACGCCCGCGTGGTCATCACCGGCTACCCGCTGCCGTTCGCGCGGAGCCGGCAGTGCCCGGGCCTGCCGGTGACCGCCCGGATGCGGGCCCGCGCCAACCAGGTGGTCACCGGCCTGAACGCCGCCATCGCCGCGGCCGCGGCCCGCAACCGGGTCCGCTATGTCGACGTCGAGCCGGGCTTCGCCCGGCACGGGCTGTGCAGCCACAAGCCGTGGCTGGTCGGCGTGGAGGGCCTGCGCGACAACCGGGTGCTGCACCCGACCGCGACCGGCCAGGCCCGCGGCTACCTGCCGGCGATCGCCGGCAGCGGGCTGACCGACCGCGCCTGACGCTAGCGCCTGGACCGTCCCCGGCACCGCCGTGCCGGGGACGTAACAGATCCGGCAGCCTCCCGTAACAGAGATTCTGTTCACTCTTGCGAAACAGAGTTTCTTGTGAAGAATCTTCTTCAGGGGAGGTCACGTGTCACAGGCACCGTCACAGGCATCCGAGCTCGCGCAACTGGCCGAAGCCGCGAACGTCCGTTTCATCCTGGCGCTCTTCGTCGACCTGCGCGGCAAGCCGTGCGCCAAGCTCGTCCCGGTCGAGGCGGTCGAGACCCTGGCCCGCGAGGGGGTCGGCTTCGCCGGCTACGCGGTCGGCGCGATCGGCCAGCAGCCCCGCGACCCCGACCTGATGGCGATCCCCGACCCGTCGTCGTTCACCCCGGTGCCGTTCCTCAAGCCCGGCCTGGCCATCGTGCACTGCGACCCGCACGTCGGCGGCGAGCCGTGGCGGTTCGCGCCCCGCAACATCCTCAAGGCCGTGCTGGCCCGCGCCGCCGACGCCGGATACACCCCGTGGGTGGGCGCCGAGGTCGAATACTTCCTGGTCGAGCGGGACGGCAACGGCGGCATCCGGCCGGCCGACGCGCTCGACACCGCCGCGCAGCCCTGCTATGACGCGCGGGGCGTGACCCGGATGTACGAGCACCTCACCGCGATCTCCACCGCGATGAACGAGCTGGGCTGGGGCAACTACGCCAACGATCACGAGGACGGCAACGGGCAGTTCGAGCAGAACTTCGAGTACGCCGACGCGCTCACCACCGCCGACCGGGTGATCACCCTGCGCTATCTGCTGACCATGCTCGCCGAACAGCGCGGGATGACCGCCACCTTCATGCCCAAGCCGTTCGCCGACCGTACCGGCAACGGGTTGCACCTGCACATGTCGCTCACCGAGGGTGAGCGGCGGATCTTTCCCGCCGCGGACGACGATCGGGGTCTGGGGTTGTCGCCGGCGGCCTACGCGTTCGTGGCCGGGGTGCTCGAACACGCCTGCGCCCTGCAGGCGCTGCTCGCGCCCACGGTCAACTCCTACAAGCGGACCGGGGCGGTGGCCACGGCATCCGGCGCGTCCTGGTCGCCGCGCTGCGCCACCTACGGCGGCAACGACCGGACCCATTACGTACGGGTGCCCGACGACCAGCGTGTCGAGCTGCGTGGTGGTGACGGGTCGGCGAATCCGTACCTGGCCATCGCCGGCGCCCTGGGCGCGGGCCTGGACGGGATCGCCCGCTCGCTGGATCCGGGCCGTCCGGGCGCGGGCGAGGCCAAGGGCGACCCGCTGCCGCTGACCCTGCTCGACGCGGTGAGCGCGTTCGAGGCCGACGACCTGCTGACCGGGGTGCTGGACGCCGCCGGCAGCGGGGTGGCCGCCTACTTCGCCCAGCTCAAGCGGGAGGAGTTCTTCGCCTGGCACAGCGCCGTGTCGCCCTGGGAGATCGACAGGTACCTGCAAGCGTTCTGAAAGGGGAATCTCCTCGATGTGTGGAATCGTCGGTCTCCATCTGCGAGACCCCGACCTGTATCCACGGCTCGGCTCGCTGCTGACCGGCATGCTGTGCGAGATGTCCGAGCGGGGCGCCGACTCGGCCGGGGTGGCCGTCTACGGCGATCCGGTCTGGTCGCCGCCGGGCCACGCCACGGTGACCGTGCTGGCCCCGTCGGTCCCGCCGATCGACGGCGCGACGGTCGTCGACCTCGGCGAGGTCCAGGTGGTGCACGCGCCGGCGCCGGTCGCCGAGCTGCTGGCGAAGCTGGCCGGACTGCCGATCGCCGGGTTCGGTGCAGAGCTGACCGTGCTCAAGGGCGTCGGCCACCCCCGCGACCTGGCCGCCACGTTCCGGCTCGAACAGGCGCAGGGCTGGCAGGGCGTCGGGCACACCCGGATGGCCACCGAGTCGGCGGTCACCCCGGCCGGCGCGCACCCCTACGCGGTCGGCCCGGACCAGTGCCTGGTGCACAACGGCTCGTTCGCCAACCACGCCACCATCCGCCGCCACCTGAGAGCGCGTGGCGTGGTGTTCGACAGCGAGAACGACACCGAGGTCGGCGCCCGGTACGTGGCCCAGGCGCTCGCCGACGGCCGGGACATCGAGTCGGCCCTGAAGAGCCTGTGCGCCGAGTTCGACGGTTTCTACACGCTGCTCGTGTCGAATCGGGACTCGTTCGCCGTGGTCCGCGACGCGATCGCCTGCAAACCCGCGGTGATCGCCGAAACGGACGCGTGGGTGGCGATGGCGTCGGAGTACCGGGCGCTCGTCGGCCTGCCCGGCATCGAACAGGCCCGCATCTTCGAACCCGAGCCGGAACGGATCTACGCATGGACACGCTGACCTACGCCATGGCGAGCGGCGTCAACCGCGCCCTGCACCGCCTGGACTCCGGGACGGTGACGATCACCGCGCCGAACGGCAAGCACAGCGTCGCGGCCGGGCTGCGCACCCCGCTGCACGTGACGATCGACGGGCACTGCGGCTACTACGCGGCCGGGATGAACCAGCTCGCCGACGTGGTGATCAACGGCAATGCCGGGGTCGGCGTCGCCGAGAACATGATGAGCGGCAGCGTGCGGGTCAACGGCAACGCCTCCCAGTCGGCCGGCGCCACCGCGCACGGCGGGCTGCTGGTGATCACCGGCGACGCCGCCGCCAGGTGCGGGATCTCGATGAAGGGCGTGGACATCGTGGTCGGCGGCAGCATCGGGCACATGAGCGCGTTCATGGCCCAGGCCGGCCGGCTCGTGGTGCGCGGCGACGCCGGGGAGGCGCTCGGCGACTCGATCTACGAGGCGCGGCTCTACGTGCGGGGCAAGGTGTCGTCGCTGGGCGCCGACTGCATCGCCAAGGACATGCGCCCCGAGCACCACGCCGAGCTGCGCAGACTGCTCGACCGGGCGGGCTGGCCGGACGACGACACCGCCGCCTACACGCGTTACGGATCGGCCCGGCAGCTCTACCACTTCCACACGGGGAACGAATACTGATGAGCCATCTCCGCGAATCGGCGACCTTCGACCGGGCGACCATCCACGCCATCCAGCGGGCCGCCGCCACGGGCGTCTACGACATCCGCGGCTGGGGCGCCAAACGGCCGCTGCCGCACTTCGACGACCTGCTGTTCCTCGGCGCGAGCATGTCCCGCTACCCGCTCGAGGGCTACCGGGAGGCGTGCGGCACCGACGTGGTCCTCGGCGGGCGCAATGCCGAGTACCCGCTGCACCTGGACATCCCGGTGACCATCGCCGGGATGAGTTTCGGGGCGCTGTCGGCGCAGGCCAAGGAGGCGCTCGGCCGGGGCGCGTCGGAGGTGGGCACCAGCACCACCACCGGCGACGGCGGCATGACACCCGAGGAGCGCGGCCAGTCCAAGCACCTGGTCTACCAGTACCTGCCGTCGCGGTACGGGATGAACCCGGACGACCTGCGGCGGGCCGACGCCATCGAGATCGTCCTCGGCCAGGGCGCCAAACCCGGTGGCGGTGGCATGCTGCTCGGCCAGAAGATCAACTCCCGGGTGGCGGCGATGCGGACCCTGCCCGAGGGCATCGACCAGCGCAGCGCCTGCCGGCACCCGGACTGGACCGGCCCGGACGACCTGACCATCAAGATCCAGGAGCTGCGGGAGATCACCGACCATGAGAAGCCGATCTACGTGAAGGTCGGCGCCACCCGCACCTACTACGACGTCAAGCTGGCCGTGCACGCCGGGGCGGACGTCGTGGTGGTCGACGGGATGCAGGGCGGGACCGCGGCCACCCAGGACGTGTTCATCGAGCACGTCGGCATCCCGACCCTCGCCGCGCTCCCCCAGGCCGTGCAGGCGCTGCAGGAACTCGGCGTGCACCGGCAGGGGGCGACGGGGGTCCAGCTGATCGTGTCGGGCGGGATCCGGACCGGCGCCGACGTCGCCAAGGCCCTCGCCCTCGGCGCGGACGCGGTCGCCATCGGCACGGCGGCGCTGATCGCGCTCGGCGACAACGATCCGCGCTGGTCGGCCGAGTACGAGGCGCTCGGCTCGGCGGCCGGCTTCTACGACGACTTCCAGGACGGGCGCGACCCGGCCGGCATCACCACCCAGGACCCGGAGCTGGCCGCGCGGCTCGATCCGGTCGAGGGCGGCCGGCGGCTCGCCAACTACCTGCGGGTGCTCACCATGGAGGCGCAGACCATCGCGCGCGCCTGCGGCAAGGCCCACGTCACCCACCTGGAGCCGGAGGACCTGGTCGCGGTGACCATCGAGGCGGCCGCGATGGCCCGGGTGCCGCTGGCCGGCACCGACTGGATCCCGGGGGCGGCGCGGTGACGCGCACATCGACCGCCGGCCGGACTCCGGGGGCCGTGCGGTGAGCCGCGAGTTCGCCGTCGTCGGGGCCGGGCTCGCCGGAGCGGCGACGGCCTGGCGGCTGGCTCAGCGCGGCGAGCGGGTCACGGTTCTCGAGCGGGCGGCGCCCGCCAACCGGCAGGGCAGTTCACACGGCTCGGCGAGAATCTTCCGGTACGCCTACCCGGACCCGTTCTACGCGAACCTGGCAGCCGAGGCCCGTGACCACTGGGACGAACTCTCCCAGGCAGCCGACGTCCCACTGATCCGCTACGTCGGGGCGCTCGACTTCGGCACGCGGCGCGACCCCGCCCACCTGGCCGGCGTCCTCACGTCGATCGGTGTCGAGAACGAGCTGCTCACCGCGTCGCAGGCGGCCCGCCGATGGCCGGGCATGCACATCGACGGGCCGGTGCTGTGGCAGCCGGGCGCCGGTGTGCTCGACGCCGAGTCGTCGGTGAACGCCATGATCGCGCTGGCCCGGTCGGCCGGCGCGGCGGTCCGGGAGGACTGGACGGTCACCCGGCTCGTGCCCGACGGCGCCCGCGTGTCGATCCGTTCCGCGCACGGTGACGAGCTGACCGTGGACCACGTCGTCGTGGCCGCGGGTGGCTGGCTGCCGTCGCTCGCCGCCGACCTGCCGTTCCAGCTCCCGCCGCTACATGTCAGCAAGGAGCAGGCGTTCCACTTCCCCTATCGGGACCCGGTCGCCGACTGGCCCACGACGGTGCACAAGCAGGCGGACATCGCGACCTACTCGTTGCCGGGCGGGCGGGACGCCGGTCACCGCGGGCACAAGGTCGCCGAGTATCTGGGCGGCACCGGCATCCCGTCAGCGGCCGGCAACGACGGCATCGTCGACCCGGACAACCGGCGGCGGGTCGTCGAGTACGTCGAGAAGTACCTGCCCGGCCTGGTCCCCGAGCCGTACGCGGAAACCACCTGCGTCTTCACCATGACACCGACCGAGGACTTCGTCATCGACACGGCCGGGCCGTTCACCGTCGCCTCCCCGTGCTCGGGTCACGGCGCCAAGTTCGCCCCACTGCTCGGCGCCCTGATCGCGGACTCCGCCCTGGGCGTCGCCCCGGCGGCCGATCGTTTCCGGGTCCCGCGCAGGGGTTGAGCGGTCGCTTAAAAGACGCTAGGTTTGAGCGGGTGCTCAAACCCTTGGGAGGCGTCGTGGGCAGGGTCTACGTGGAGACGGTGATCGCTGCTCCGCTGGAGCGTGTCTGGGGAGCGACGCAGGATCACCGGGAGCACGTGCGGTGGGATGTGCGGTTCGGGCGGATCGATCCGGTTCCGGGGACGGCGCCGGCCGAGTTCACCTATGCCACGGCGGTGCTGCCCGGCGTCGAGATCGCCGGGTTCGGGGTGCACGGCGGGGAGCGGCGCAGCGACGGCGGGGCGGTGTCGTCGCTGCGGTTCGGGTCCGGTGACCGGCGGTCACCGATCCGCGAGGGGTCCGGCTACTGGCGGTATGTGCCGGTCGGCGGCGGCGTGCGCTTCCTCACCGGCTACGGCTACCGCACCCGGTGGGGACGGTTCGGGCGGGTGTTCGACGTCGGGTTCGCGCCGGTGTTCGGGTGGGCCACGGCCTGGTCGTTCGACCGTCTGCGGATCTGGCTCGAGCACGGTGTGCCACCCGAGCGGGCCCGGCTGCACGCCGTGGGCGAACTGATCCTGCGCGGTGGGCTGATCGCCGCCGCCACCGCCTGGGGACGGCCGTGGAGCCTCCTGCTGGCCACGGCTTTTGCCGTGGCCGTACCGCCGCATCGAAAAACACCTGCCGCCCGGCGATGCCGGCGGCGGCCGGGAAAGGGTGACCAGCGATGACCTCGGTCTTTCAACAGGCTCTCGGTGCCGGCTTCGACCGCCTGCACCCGAACATGCAGCGGCGTTTCGGGGTCGACGGCGAGCGCGACCAGGGGTGCGTCGGCACCGGGACGATGGACCGGGTCTGGCGGGGGCGGGCGTTCACCGCGCCGTTCCTGCACGTCGGGACGCTGCGGCACATCCTGTTCCCGGAGACTGGGGCCGACGTGCCGTTCACCATCGAGAACTACGCCTACCAGGACAGTTTCCGGCGGCCGACGCTCACGTTCGTGCGGACCTTCCAGGTGCGGCCGCACCGGCGCCGCCGTTTCGACGCCACGATGGTCTACGACCCGGACCGGCAGGTGCTGGTCGACTATCTCGGCACCACCCAGCATCTCGCCGTCGATCTCGACGTGTCCGCCGACGGCCGGGGCGGGCTGCGGATCCGTAGCGGCGCGCAGTTGTTCCGTGGCGGGGTCGGCTGTCCGGCGCTGATCCGCGGCGACGCCGAGGTGCATGAGATCTGGGACGCCTGGGCGCAGTGTTTCCGGATCCGGGTGACCGTCACGAACCGTCGTTTCGGGCCGCTCTTCGGCTATCACGGCAGTTTCACGGCGCAGTACGTGCCGGCGGGAGCACCGGTTCCGGCCGCGGTCCGGCCGCTGCGGGAGACTGTGTAGGTGACACTCCTTCGCAATGACACCGGGACGGCCCGGGAGCGGGCCTCCGGCGAGCCGGTCGGCGGCCTCGACCTCGAGACGGCGATCGGGCGCAACGTCCGCGAGCTGCGCATTCAGTACGGCCTGACGGTCGCCGAGCTGGCTGCCCGGGTCGGCATCTCCAAGGCGATGCTGTCCAAGATCGAGAATGCGCAGACGTCGTGCAGCCTGGGCACGCTCGGCGCGCTGGCCGACGGGCTGGACGTGCCGGTGACCAGCCTGTTCCGCGGGGCCGACCGGGAGCGGCCGTCGTCGTTCGTGCCGGCCGGGGGTGGCACCGCGATCGTCCGGGACGGGTCGCAGGCCGGGCACGAGTACCACCTGCTCGGCTCGCTGCGCGGGGAGCACCGGCGGCTGGAGTGCCTGCATGTCACGCTGACCGCGAAGAGCGAGACGTATCCGCTGTTCCAGCACCCGGGCACGGAGTTCATCTACATGCTCGAAGGGGTGATGGACTACGCGCACGGGCGGTCGGTGCACCGGCTCACCCCGGGTGACTCGCTCCAGATGGACGGGGAGGGCGCGCACGGCCCGGCCGACCTGATCGAGCTGCCGATCCGCTTCCTGTCGGTGATCGCCTTCCCGGACACCGTCGCGCCGCACCGCTGACATTGAACGGCAACACTTGTTAAGTCTACTGAGAGTGTCCGTTGTTTTATCTCAGTAGACAAAGGATCGCTTCTCTTGGACGTCGGCAGCACCGCATTCATCCTCGCGGCCTCGATGGCCGTCGCGCTCATGATCCCCGGCCTGGCCCTGTTCTACGGCGGCATGGTCGGCGCCCGGTCCGTACTCAATATGATCATGATGGTTTTCGGCAGTGTCGCCGTCGTCGGCGTCCTCTGGACCCTCTTCGGCTTCTCCGCCGTCTTCGGCGACTCCTACGGCGGCCTCGGCCTGCTCGGCGACCTGACCGAGCACGCCGGGCTCAGCGCCATGGTCGCCGGAGACGAGGCGGCCACCCTGCCACCCGCGCTGGTCGCCATCTTCCAGGCGCTGTTCGCGGTGATCACCACCGCCCTGATCGCCGGCGCGGTCGCCGACCGGGTCCGGTTCGGGCCGTGGCTGATCTTCGCCGGGCTGTGGGCGACGCTGGTCTACTTCCCGGTCGCGCACTGGGTGTTCGCGTTCGACTCGGCCGACGGCGGCGTGACCGGCGGCTGGATCGCCAACAAGCTGGCCGCCGTCGACTTCGCGGGCGGGACGGCCGTACACATCAATGCCGGTGTCGCCGCCCTGGCGCTGGTCCTGGTGGCCGGCAAGCGCACCGGCTGGCCGTCGCAGGCCCGCCCCAACGGCCTGCCACTGGTGGCGCTCGGCGCCGGGATGCTCTGGTTCGGGTGGTTCGGCTTCAACGGCGGCTCGGCGCTGGCCGCCGGCAACAGCGCCTCCATCGTCATGCTGACCACCTTCAACGCCACCTGCGCGGCCATCCTGGCCTGGCTGTTCGTGGAGAAGCTGCGCGACGGGCACGCCACCACGCTGGGCGGCATGTCCGGGGCGATCGCCGGTCTGGTCGCGATCACCCCGGCCTGCGGCGCGGTCAGCCCGCTCGGCGCGCTCGCCATCGGCGCGATCGCCGGTGCGGTGTGCCCGCTCGCGGTCGCCCTCAAGTACCGGTTCGGCTACGACGACTCCCTCGACGTCGTCGGCGTGCACCTGGCCGGCGGCCTGATCGGCACCATCCTGATCGGCCTGTTCGGCATCGCGGACGCCCCCAGCGGCCAGGCCGGCCTGTTCTACGGCGGCGGGTTCACCCTGCTCGGCAAGCAGACCGTGGCGGCGCTGGCGGTGCTCGCCTACTCGTTCGCGGTCACCTGGGTGATCGCGTTCGCCCTGCAGAAGACGATCGGCCTGCGGCTGTCCACGGCGAAGGAGGCCGAAGGCGTCGACCTGGTCGAGCACGCCGAGGTCGCCTACGACCTGGAGGGCAAGCCGGGCGCCCCGGAGACCACGCCCGCCCCGGCGCCCTCCCTGGCCCCGGTCTCCTGAGCGCTCCAGCTGGCCAGCAACCGCAACGCCTCGTGCGACGGGGACCCGGACCGGGCCGTGTAGACGAACAGCGTCTGGTCCGGGTCCTCCGGCAGTTGGAGCGCCTGGAAGTCGATGGTCAGCTCGCCGACCACCGGATGCCGGTACAGCTTGCTGCCCGACGTGCGGACCAGCACCTGATGGTCGGACCACCAGCGCCGGAACTCCTCGGACTTGACCGACAGCTCGTCGACCAGCGCGGCCAGTTTCGGGTCGTCGGGGTGCCGGCCGGCCTCCACCCGCAGCACCGCGACCGTCTCGGCGGCCACCTTCGCCCACTGCACGTAGAGGTCGCGTGCCCGCGGGTCGAGGAAAATGAAACGCGCCTTGTTGCGCTGCGCGGCCGGCAGCAGGTTGAAGTCGCAGATCAGGGCGCGGGCCATCCGGTTGGCGGCGAGCAGGTCCATCCGCCGGCCCAGCACGAACGCCGGGGACGCGGCGTCGTCGAGCGTCTCCAGCATCTGGTACATCCCGGGGCGTACCCGCTGAGGCCGGGGCGCCGACCGGCCGGGCCGGGCCTTGACCAGGTCGAACAGGTGCGCCCGCTCGGTGTCGTCGAGCTGCAGCGCCCGGGCGATCGCCTCGATCACGGTGCTCGACGGGTTGAGGTCGCGGCCCTGCTCCAGCCGTACGTAGTAGTCGACGCTGACCCCGGCGAGCGCGGCGATCTCCTCCCGCCGCAGCCCCGGCACCCGCCGCCCCGGGAAGGCGTCGGTGATGCCCGCGTCGCGCGGGGTGAGCCGGGCCCGGCGGGTCCGCAGGAAGTCCTTGAGCTCGGCGTTCTTCTCCACGCACCCAGTCTCCCCCGCCGGACGGGCCCGGCAGCACCGCTGACTGGTACTGCCGGACCCACTCAACGGATCAGGCGGCCTGCCGGGTCGGCATGATCGTCACCTGCTGAAGGTTGACCCGCTTCGGCAGGGCCGCCGCGAACGCGATCACCTCGGCCACGTCCTGCGGGGTCAGGAACTCGACCGACGCGGCTGCCCCGGCGAGCCAGTCCAGCGCGCCCTGGTCGGTGACGTGGCCCTGCAGCTCGGTGCCGACGATGCCCGGCTCGATCGCCGACACCCGGATGTCCCGGCCGCCCAGCTCGGCGCGCAGGTGCCGGGACAGGTGGGTGATGAACGCCTTCGTCGCCGAGTAGACGGCGAAGGTCGGGAAGATGTTCTGCGCCGCGATCGACGACGTGGTGAACAGATCGGCGGTACGCCCGGCGGCGGCCGCCGCCACGAGCAGCGGCGTCACCGCGCCGACGGTGTGCACGGCGGCCGTCACGTTCAGGTCGATCTGGGTCTGCCACTGGTCGGCGCGCTGCTGCTCGATCGGCGCCGGCAGCATGATCCCGGCGTTGTTCACCACCAGGTCCACACCACCGAACTCCGCGGCGGCCCGGGACACCGCGGCCCCGAGCGCCACGGTGTCGGTGACGTCGACCGGCACCGGGAGCGCCGTGCCACCGGCGGCGGTGATCCGGCCGGTCAGCTCGTCGAGGCGGTCCTTGCGCCGGGCCAGCAGCGCCACGGTCGCGCCACGGGCGGCGAGCAGCTCGGCGGTGGCCGCGCCGATCCCGCTGGACGCGCCGGTGATCAGCGCGGAACGGCCCTGCAACGGCTGCGGGGAGTTGACGGTCATGGGGTTCTCCTTTGCTCGGAACCCATGCAACCGCCCCGGCGGCCGGTGCGGGCGGCGCTGACCGGCCCCGCTGTGACCAGGACCGGCAGACCCACCCGGGCGGCTCAGGGCAGGGTCACCACCACCTTGTCGGCGGCGCCCGGCGTGGCGGCGAGCGTCAGGGCCCGCTCCACCTCGGTGTACGGCAGCACGTCGCTGACGATCAGCGCGTACCGCTCCCAGTGCTCGATCAGGTCCTTGGTGACCTCGAAGATCTCGGTCGGGTAGCCCATCGCCAGCGCGATGGTGAGCTCGCTGGTCAGCAGCGCCCCGAAGTCGACCTCGACCGGCTTCTTGTGCACCGCCACGATGCTGAGCCGCGCCCCGTGCCGGGCCGTCGCGAGCACCGTCTCGACGACCGCCGGCGCCCCGGCCGCGTCCAGGTAGAGGTCGGTGGCCGGTTTCCCGTGCCGGCCGAAGTAGCGGGGCGCCGCACCGTGCAGCTCCAGCAGCCGGGCCGCGACGTCCTCCTCAGCCGAATCGATCACCGCGTCGGCGCCCACCTTCAGCGCCTTGGCCAGCCGGTTCGGCACCACGTCGACGACCACCACGTGCGCGGCCCCGCGCAGTTTCAGGCCGATCGCCGCGCCCAGCCCGATCGGGCCGGCACCGAACACCACGGCGGTCTGGCCCGCTCTCGGCTCGAGCCGGTTGACCGCGTGGGTGGCGACCGCCATCGGCTCGTTGAGGGCGGCCACCTCGAACGGGATGTGCTTCGGCACGGTCACCAGATGGGTGCCCACCTGCGCGTCCCGGATCAGCACGAACTCGCTGAGCCCGCCCTGCTCGCCGCCACTGCCGATGATCCCGTCGGACGACGCCATCGGGTTGAGCACCACGTGGTCGCCGACCGCCAGGCCGGTCACGCCGGCGCCGGCCGCGACGATCTCCCCGGCCGGCTCGTGGCCGAGCGGGGTGGCGCCCTGCCGGGGCGGGATGCCGCCGACCGAGATGTAGAGGCCGTCGGAGCCGCAGATCCCGCAGGCCCGGATGCGCACCAGGACGTCGGCCGGGCCGACCGTGGGGACGGGCGCGTCGACGATCTCGGTCCGGCCCGGGGCGGTCACCATCACTGTCTTCATGAGCACTACTAAATCGCTTTAGTTGAGCGGTAGGGTATCGGGCGGAAGGGGGATGTCGTGCCGCGTACCCGAGTGACCTTGAAAGACGTCGCCGCCGCCAGCGGCGTCTCGCCGACCACCGCGAGTTTCGTCCTCAACCGGGTGACCGGGCAGACGATCCCGCCGGCCACCCAGGAGCGGGTCCGCCGGGCAGCGGCCGAGCTCGGCTACGTGCCGCACGGCAGCGCCCGCGCGCTGCGCGAGGGCAGCTCCCGGCTCGTGCTGCTCAACGCCGGGCAGCTCCCGGTCGCGGGCAGCCTGCGCAGCTTCATCGACGGCCTCGACGCCGAGCTCACCGGCCACGGCTTCACCCTGCTGGTCCGGCACGGGCCGACCGACCCGGCGTCGCTGCGGCAGGCGGTGCAGACCGCCGACCCGCGGGCCGTCATCGACCTGGCCGAGCTCTACGCGACACCCGAGCCGGACCGGCTCGACGGCGGCTGGATCGACGGGCTGGCCGCGCACACCGCCACCCAGGTCGACCACCTGGCGGCCCGCGGCCACACCCGGATCGGTTTCGCGATGCCCGCCGACCCCCGGCTCCAGCGGATCGCCGGGCTGCGGCTCGACCAGGCCCGGGCGGTCGCCACGGCCCATGGGCTGCGCCCGCCGGAGCCGTTCGGCCTCGACCGGCGCGGTGCCGTCACGGCGGTCGCCGCCTTCGACGATCGCGTGGCGCTCGCCCTGCTCAGCGCCATGGCCGACGCCGGTCTCCGCGCGCCCGGCGACCTCGCGGTGATCGGATTCGACGACACCGGCTACGGGGACCTGTGGCGGCCGGCCCTGACCACCGTCCACATCGACGCCGCCGGTTACGGCCGCCGCGCGGCCCGCGCCGTGCTCGGCCTGCCCATCTCGGACGTGCCGCCGGCCCCGTCGACGGTGGTGGTCCGCGCCACCACCTGACGCCCGCCCTCCGCCGGTCACCTTCCGCGGGCGGCTGGCCGGAGACGGCGATCGGCCGTTCGGCCAGCGAAAACCCGCCGTGTGCCTACCGTCCGGGGCGGCCGGACCGGAGGATGCTTGCCTGGTCCGCCCCGAATCCCCGTGCGGGGCGGACACCCCCCAATCCGCCAGGCACTGTCCGTTCCTCCCAGGCGGTGACCAGGGCGATCTATGGTCGGGCGGTGAGCGTCCGAGACGAGATCCGGGACTTCCTGCTGTCGCGCCGGGCCCGGCTGTCGCCCGAGCAGGCCGGGCTCCCCCGCCACGGCGAACGCCGGGTCGCCGGGCTGCGCCGCGAAGAGGTGGCCCAGCTGGCCGGGGTCAGCGTCGAGTACTACACCCGCCTGGAACGCGGCAACACCCGCGGCTACTCCGACGACGTCCTCGCCGCGGTGGCCCGGGCGCTGCACCTCGACGACGCCGAACGCGAGCACCTGTTCGACCTGGTCCACGCCGCGAACACCCGGGCCCGGCCGGCCCGCGAGACCGGCGCCCTGCGGCCGGAGGTGCAGCACCTGCTGGACGCCATGACGGCCGCGCCCGCCTATGTCGGCAACACCCGGCTCGACGTCCTCGCCGCCAACCCGCTCGGCCGGGCCCTGTTCGCGCCGCTCTTCGACAGCCCGCACCAGCCGGTCAACCAGGCCCGGTTCCTGTTCCGGGACCCGGCCGCCCGCGAACTCTTCCCGGAATGGGCGGAGATGACCCACGACGCGGTGGCGGTGCTGCGCACGGCCACCGGGCGGCACCCGGACGATCAGAACCTGTCCGGCCTGGTCAGCGAGCTCCTCACGGCGAGCGACACCTTCCGGTCCCTCTGGCAGCTGTACGACGTACGCCATCGCCGGTCCGGTGTGAAGCTCTTCGACCATCCCGTGGCGGGGCGGCTGACCGTGCGGTTCGAGGCGATGACCCTGCTCTCCCACCCCGGCCTGCGGCTGCACGCCGGGACCGCCGACCCCGGCACCCCGTCCGCGGCGGCCCTCCAGTTCCTGGCCAACTGGGCCACTGCCCCAGCCGTCACTCCCACTGAAATGGATCAGCGTTGAGCCGTACCGCCCTGCTCGTGATGGACGTCCAGCCCGCCGTCGTGGCCCGTTACCCGGACCCCGGCTATCTGCCCCGGCTGCGCGGCGCGGTCGAGGCCGCCCGAGCCGCCGCCCTCCCGGTGATCTTCGTCGGGGTGGGTTTCCGGGCCGGCGCGCCCGAGGTCGACCCGGTCAACCGGATGTTCGGCGGGCTCGCCGGCCGTGACCTGCCCGCCACCGGCACCGAGTTCCATCCGGCGGTGCTGCCGCTGCCGGCCGAACCCGTGGTCACCAAGCGGCGGGTGTCCGCGTTCGCCGGCAGCGACCTGGACCTGCTGCTGCGCGCCCAGCGGATCGGCCACCTGGTCCTGGCCGGGATCGCGACCAGCGGGGTGGTGCTGTCCACCGTGCGGCAGGCGGCCGACCTCGACTACCGGCTGACCGTCCTCGCCGACGGCTGCCTCGACAACGACCCGGCCGTCCACGAGATCCTGGTCGGCAAGGTGTTCCCGGCTCAGGCCGAGGTCACGGCCACAGATACATGGTCACGTCAGCCGGTCTGACGCCGGGCGGCAGCAGGACGGGCAGGGTGTGCCGGCTGGTCCCGGCGCGGTACTCGTCGGTCTCACCCTTCGGCAGCGACTTCTCGATGTCGACCCAGTGGGCCCGGTCGACGAACCAGCCGCCGGTCAGCCGCCCCTCCGGCGTGCGGAACACCAGCACATAGTTCGGCTCCCGGATCCGCCCCCACGTGTTGTCCACATCGAACGACACGTAGTCCCACCCGCCGTTCACCGCCGGCCGCGGCAGCAACTGGTCGATCTTCGCCCGCAGCAGCACGGATCGCGAGAGGACGGGTTCGGCATACGCGTACAACACGATGCGCGCGACGCGGGCCGCCTCCTCGGCGGCGAACTGTTCGCTGCCCCCGAGCTCGACGTCCTGCCCCGGCGGCAGGTAGGCCCAGCCCGCGTTGAAGACCGACGCCCAGTCGTTGCGCTGATCGGAACGCCAGCCCCGCCCCGAGCCGTCCACGAATCGGAATTGGAGGTGGAGCTTCATCGGCTGGTTCGTCGAGTTCCGGACGACCGCCGCCGCCCCCACGATGCGCCTTGTCGCGCTGCCACCGGGCACCGGAAAAGTCGAGAAGCCACGGTCTTCGACAACGATTCCGGTGGTGATGTCATCGTGCAGGATCGAAGGATCAGCACTGGGAGAAGGCGTGGGTGGCGCCGGATCGCCGGGTGGCTTGGTGCACCCCGCGATCACACCGAGGGTCACCGCGATGACCAGAGCGGCCGAGAGCAGGCGCTGTCGTGAAGGTCGTCCGTCGTTCAACGTTCCCGATCCTTGTACTTCAGGTACAACTCGTGCCGCAGGGCCGCATGCGTGCGCCGGTGGTCCGCGCGGAGGTCGTCGGCCAGCCGTGGCAGGTCGACCCGGGCGGCCTGCCGGAGCCGTTCGAGCGGCCCGCCGAACACGACACCCCGCATCTCGTCGGCCATGACCGAACCTCCCCCGTGACGACCGGACTACGAAGCTGACTACAGCACTCGATCCGGTCCTGGTTCGATCCACCGGCCGGGTGACGAGCGATTCCGCAGATGGTGAAGGAACCGGGGACGGCGAAGACGATCGGGCGGCCGGATACGATCTGCGCCGTGAGCAACCCGATCGCGCCTCTCCGCTGGTACGCCGTACTCGCCGTGCTGTTCTTCGGTGTCCTGCCGACCGTGCTGGTGGGGCTGCTGGTGGCCGGCGGCGACACCCCCTGGCAGGTCGGTCTGCTGCTGGTCGGCGGGATTCCGCTGGTGATCTGCGCCATCATCCTGGTCGTCCGCGGTTTCCGTGCCGACGGCCCGGAGCTGGCCGAGCAGCTGCTCAAGCGCGGCATGGCGTTCGTCGCCGGCGCGGACGTGCTGCTCCTGGGCGGCAATGCGCTGATCCGGATGGCAACCGGCGCCTGACGACCGGCGACTGCCGGACCCGTACCGCAACCCTCCGATCCGGATCGCAACCGGCGACCGAACCGCAACGCCTCTGCCCTCTCCAAGCTCTGCCACCGGCGTGGAATCACGCCGATCAGTAGGCCATTCCGCATCCGCGAGAAGGGGCCTATTCCTCCATGCGCAGCGCTCGATTCCGCGCGGCCGTCCTGGCGTCCGCGCTCACCGTAAGCGTGGTCGTCCCACCGGTTCCGGCTTCGGCCGACCCGGTGGCCGGTCTGTCGTCGGCTGCCCTGCCGACGCTGGCCGGGCGGCTGGCGTCGGTGCGCGTGGCGAAGAGTCTCAACTACTACCCGACGAACGCCGCCTGGTCGTCGATGTGGACCGAGTTCGACGCGCAGCGGATCGAGACGGACCTGGCCAAGGCGGCCGCGCTGGGCGCGAACAACGTGCGGGTCATCGTCTTCCCGCAGGCTTTCGGTTACCCCAAACCCCTCAGCGGGTACGCCGAACGCCTGAGCACCTTCATCGGCATCGCCGCGAAGAACCGGATGACCGTGAAGCTGACCCTGTTCGACTGGTGGGACGGCTACACCGAGGTCTCGCGCAGCATCACCTGGGCCAAGACGGTGCTCGCGCCGTACGCCAACGATCCCCGGGTGATCGCGGTCGAGCTGAAGAACGAGTTCCAGCCGGACGACGCCGCGGCTGTGGCGTGGGTGCGCAAGCTGATCCCGGCGGTCCGGGCGGCCGCCCCGGCGATGCCGCTGACCCTGTCGGTGGACGGCGCGACCGGCGCCCCCGGCATGGCCAAGATCAAGAAGGCGCTGA
Organism: Actinoplanes sp. NPDC026670; assembly: GCF_040638175.1. Lineage (NCBI taxonomy): Bacteria > Bacillati > Actinomycetota > Actinomycetes > Micromonosporales > Micromonosporaceae > Actinoplanes > Actinoplanes sp. NPDC026670. The sequence goes on along the minus strand of NZ_JBEZXU010000043.1, from coordinate 22,451 downwards.
CCGGCACCCCGCTGGACTACTACGACTTCCACTTCTACGGCAGCTCGGAACGGTCGCTCGCGGAGATCCGCAAGGCGCAGGCCGCGGTGTCGCCGTCCCCGATCGTGATCGGGGAGACCGGGCTGAGCAGCGCCGTGGACAGTGAGGGCGAGCAGGCGGCGTTCCTGGCCCGGGTGTTCCGCGCGGCCCGCGAGGCCGGGGTGGGCTCGGTGTCGCCGTGGACGTTCACCGACTTCCTGCCCGGCGCGATCCCGGACCATTCGGCGGTGTCCGAGAAGCCGGCCCAGTACAAGTTCGGCCTGCACCGCACCGACGGCGCCCCGAAGGTGGCGGCGGCCGTGGTGAAGGCGGCGTGGACCACCGGCGCCACCCCGAACACGGTGCTCAACCTGAGTTTCGAGTCGTCCGAACGCGACTCGCCGTGGCGGCAGAACCTGCCGAAAGCCGGTGGCGCGCGGATCACCACGGGCGTCGCCCGGACCGGGCAGGCGGCGGCCCGGTTCACCGCCACCACCCGCACCGCGGCCGGCCTGCCGTCGCTGGTCACGTCACCGATCACGCCGGTGCAGGCCGGTCACCGGTGGCGGGCCGAGGCGTACGCCCGGGGCGCCGCCGCGACCGGCATCACCGAGATCACGCTGAGCTGGTTCGACGCCGAGGGCCGCTGGATCAGCCAGCACAACTCGAACCGTCTGCCGACCGGCACCACGACCTGGACGAAACTGTTCGTCGAGACGGTGGCCCCGCCCGGCGCCGCGGGCGTCCAGCTGCACCTGAAGTCGGGTGACAACACCGGCACGGTCTGGTTCGACGACGTCGCGATCTCCTGAGCGGGTCACCTGGCGAACAGCTCCCGCAGGAGCCTGATCAGGGCCGGCACCGCCGGATGGGTGGGCGGCTGCCGCCAGGCGACGTGCAGGTGCAGCGGCGGGGCATCGGTCAGCGGGACGTAGGCGACGGCCGGATGCGGGTACATCGCCGCGGTCGCGACGCTGGTTACCCCGGCCGCCCGCCCGGCGGTGATCGCGGCCAGCCAGTCGTCGGTGTTGGCCACCTCCACGGTGCGGGCCGGGCCGGCGCCGGGCGGCCACAGGTCCAGGCTGGTCGTGCCGGTCACCGTGTTGATCGCGATCGGCTGACCGGCCAGGTCGGCCAGCGTCAGGGCAGACCGGCGGGCCAGGTCGCCGTCGGCCGGGACCGCGGCCAGCCGGGCCTCGGTCACCATGCACTCGGTGTGCACTCCCGGGATCTCCCCCGGGTCACGCAGCACCGCCGCGTCGGTCCGGCCGCCGGACAGCCCGGCCGTGCGGTCGTCGATCCGCAGCAGCCGCAACGGCACGTCCGGGTACGCCTCGTCCCACGCCCGCAGCAGTGGCCCGGTGTGCTCGCCCAGCGCCGACCAGGCATGCCCGAGCCGAAGCGGCCACGTGCCCGCCCGTACCGGATCAAGAACCTCGTCGACCGCCGCGACCGCGGCGGCCGCGCGGTCCCGGAACGCGGCACCGGCCGGGGTCAGCTCCAGATGGTGGGTGGACCGGTCGGCGAGCGTCACCCCGAGATGGGTCTCCAGCTGGCGCAGGGTGCGCGACAGCGCCGGCTGGGTCACGTGCAGCCGGGCCGCCGCCCGGGTCACGCTGCCCTCGGCGGCGATGGCCAGGAAGGCCCGCAGGTGGCGCAGGTCCACGGTCATAACCGGAGAGCATAACCAGAGCTTGAAACGGCATTTCCGGTACGGCGCAGGGCCCGATTAGCGTTCGGCGTGTGACTTCGGTGGGTACGGGACTCGTCCTCGGCGCGGCCCTGTCCGTGCAGTTCGGCTCGGCGGTGGCGGCGCTGCTGTTCCCACGGGCCGGCGCCGCCGGAGTGGTCGCGCTCCGGCTGGTCATCGCGGCCATCGTGCTGCTCGCCGTGTGCCGGCCCCGGCTGCGCGGGCACCGGCGTGCCGACTGGCTCTCGGTGCTCGGGTTCGGTGTCGCCATGGCCGGCATGAACGGGCTGTTCTACCAGGCCATCGACCGGATCCCGCTCGGGCCGGCGGTCACCCTCGAGGTGCTCGGCCCGCTGACCCTCGCCGTCGTCACCGCCCGCCGCCGGTCCGGCTGGCTGTGGGCCGGGCTCGCCCTCATTGGGGTCGTCCTGCTCGGCTACCGGGGGTTCGACCTGCTCACCCCGGCCGGGGCGGCGTTCGCGTTCGGGGCGGGCGCGATGTGGGCGGGTTACATCGTGTTCAGCGCCCGCACCGGGCAGCGGCTCCCCCGGGCCGACGGGCTGGCGCTGGCCCTCGCGGTGGCGGCGCTGATCACCCTGCCGTTCGGGATCGCCGACGCCGGGGTCGCGCTGCTCGACCCGGTCACGATCGGGCTCGGGGCGGTGGTGGCGCTGATGTCGTCGATGCTGCCGTACACGATGGAGCTGCTGGCCCTGCGCCGGATCCCCACGTCCACGTTCGCGGTGCTGATGAGCCTGGGCCCGGCGGTGGCGGTGCTGGCCGGTTTCGTGGTCCTGAACCAGCGCCTGTCCCCACTGGAACTCCTGGCCGTCGCCCTGGTGATCGTGGCCAGCGCCGGCGCCGTCCAGACTCCGCGTGCCGACCCGCGGTCCGAATCGGACCGCAGGGCACCACAGCAGGGTTCTGCCGCACCCGCGCGGTGAGGTGCGGCGAGCCCCGAAGCGCGTGCCGAAACGCGGTGCGGATCGGACCGCAGGTCGCCACACGAACCGCGACCCAGACCCCCGTAGGTCGCCACACGAACCGCGACCCACACCCCGTGGCCCGGCACGGCGCGAATCGGACCGCTGGTCGCCACACGAGCCGCGGCCCACACCCGCGTGGCCCGGCACGGCGCGAATCGGACCGCAGGTCGCCACACTAACCGCGACCCACACCCGCGTGGCCCGGCACGGCACGGATCGGACCGCGGGTGGCCACATGGGCTGTGGCGGTGGGCGGGGCGAAACTTGTCATACGGGCGGGGCATGATGGCAGCCATCCTGATCGCCGTCCGCGCCTGACGGCCCGACCCGGAAAGGCCTGCCATGGTTCCCATCACCGAGCCCGTCGAACTCGTCGGCCCGCCACCATCCGGAAAGGCCGAGGCGGGCGGTGTCGTGATCCCGTTCCCCGGCCGCGCCCCACAGCCGGGCGCCGGTCCCGGTCTCCGGCCCCGCCGTCCGGAGCCAGCCGAGCGGACCGAGTGACCGCCGGCTCCCACTGGGGTCTGCGTCCGCGCGACAGCATCAAGGCCGAGTGCGACCGCCGGGGAACCGCGGCCGTGATCGCCGGCTGCATCCGTCTCGCCGATGGTGACGACGCCGACCCGGACCTGGTCCTGGCGCTGGGTGGCCCGGCCGCCGGGCGGTTCCTGACCGGGCCGCCCCGTCCGGACCGCTACTGGCTACGGGTCTGGGGGATGCGCGGGCTGCTCTGGGTGTGGGACGACAGCGCGACGCCCGCCACCGTCGCCGCACTGGCCGCCGACGCCTGGCGGGTCCGCGAGATGGCCGCTAAGGTGGCGGCGAAACACCTGGTCGGCGAGGCCCTGCCGGTCCTGGCCGAGATGCGCGGCGACCCGGTCGAGCGGGTCCGGCGGGCCACCGACCGGGCCATCCGGGTCCTGACCGGCGCGGCCGCCTGACAGCCCGGCACCTGACAGGCCGGGCACCTGACAGGCCCGGCTCTGACAGCCCGCGGATCTGATGGCGCGGGCGCCTGAAAGGCGGGGTGGCTGACGGCGCGGGCGCGCAAAGTAATCCGCTCGGGATGAGGGCCGCCGGGCCGGCACACGCTGCACTTGACGGACGAGACGCCGATCCGGGTCGGCGCTCCTTCCGGAAAGGAAATGGCGTGTTCGACGACAACGGTTCGTTCCTGCTGGCGCTGCTCGAGTTCTTCATCTTCGTCGCCTGGTTCATGTGCTTGTTCTGGGTCTTCGGCGACCTGTTCCGGAGCAAGGACCTCGGCGGGGTGGCCAAGACGTTCTGGTGCCTGTTCCTGATCTTCCTGCCGATCGTGGGCATGCTGATCTACCTCATCGCCCGGGGCAGCGGCATGACCGAGCGCGCCCTGGCCGCCCAGGCCGAGGCGGTCCGCCGGCAGGACGCGTACATCAGGCAGGTGGCCGGGCCCTCCGCCGGCAGCCCCACCGACGAGATCGCGTCCGCCAAGCAGCTCCTCGACTCCGGCGCGATCAGCGCAGCCGAATACGAGCAGCTGAAAACGAACGCCCTGGCCAAGACCAAGACCACCGCGGCCTCCGCCGCCTGACTCGGTGGCAGGCGCACCCTCGCACGGCCGGCCGGATCCCCCGCCGGCCGTACGAGGTGGCCGCTTCGGGACAGCATGGCCCACTCCGGCGCGCACCCACCCGCACAGATCTTGTTGACTTCGGTCGCACTCGAGTTCCGCCATTTGGGGATCGCTTGGGTGACGGCGCACCGGGTGTCGGTCGCAGACCTTGGTCGCCGGCCTTCCGCTGGATGCGGTCGGCGGCGCTCGGCCCGGCCCGGTCGCCAGCGCGCGGCCAGACGCGGTCGCCGGCGCTCGGCTCGGCGTGGTCTCCGGCGGCCGACGACCAGCGCACACAATGCGGCAACGTGCGATTTCACCCTCGCCGGGACGACGATAGGCGCACGCGGACGGCACAACGTGTGCGCCCGTCCCCGTCAGAGCGAAGCAGGCGCACACGGTCGGCACAACGTGTGCGCCCGTCCCCGTCAGAGCGAAGCAGGCGCACACGGACGGCACAACGTGTGCGCCCGTCCCCGTCAGAGCGAAGCAGGCGCACACGGTCGGCGAACGTGTGCGCTGACCATCGCTGCGGCCCGGCGAACGTGTGCGCCGGCCATCGCTGCGGCCGACGGTGTCAACGGTCAGGACGAAGACGGACCCGCTCTCGGCATCGCCTCTGGACGGCCGTCCAAGGCCATGAGACCTCACGGTGATCTTGCGGAGCTGGTTGGGGATGACACTGACCAGGACGAACGCAAGACTCGCTTCGGCTGTGGCCCTGACACGCAATGTCGCTGCCCATATGGCGAAACTCGAAAGGCAAACCTGTCTCGCCGAACTCCACAGGATCGGCAGGAGATCCGGACCTCGACTCCGAGCGCGAGCGCGCGAGGTCGCAAAGCAGCAAATCAAACAGGCCCTGTCGATGCCTTGCAGGTGTACGATACCGTACCGTACATGACAGTCATCATCGTGACCGGCGCATCCGGTGGCATCGGCTTTCACACCGCGCTCGAGCTGGCGCAACAGGGTCATCAGGTGGTCATCGCGGCCCGTGGGCGGGAGCGCGGCGAAGCCGCGGCGGCCCGGATCGGCGCCGAATGGCGGCACCTCGATCTCGGCGATCTCACGTCGGTGCGGCGCTTCGCGCAGGATTTCCGTCAGCGGTACGGGCGACTCGACGTCCTGATCAACAACGCCGGGGTGATGGCCGTCCCGCGGCGGGAGCTGACCACCGACGGGTTCGAGCGTCAGTTCGGCGTCAACCATCTCGGCCACTTCGCGCTCACCGGCCTGCTCCTGCCCGCCCTCGAAGCGAGCGACGACGGCCGGGTCGTCACCGTCACCAGCGGCCTGCACCGGCGCGGCCGGATCGACTTCGACGACCTGATGGGCGAGCGGCGGTACCGGCAGTTCGGCGCGTACTGCCAGTCGAAACTCGCGAACGTGCTGTTCGGGCTGGAACTCGGCCGGCGGACCGGACTGACCAGCGTCCTCGCGCATCCCGGCGTCGCGCACACCGATCTCGCCCGCACCGGCAGCCGCGCGCGTGACCTGGTCATCGCCCTGGTGCGCCGGTCGGCACAGTCCGCTGCCGCCGGCGCCCAGCCCATCCTGCGGGCCGTCAAGGGCAAGACCGGGGAGGCGTACGGTCCGGACGGCCCCGGTGAACGCCGAGGCAAACCGACCCGTATCGAGGTGTCGCCGGCCGGCCGGGACGAGACGGTGGCCCGGCGGCTGTGGGCGATCTCCGAGGAGCTGACCGGGGTGCGATACGGTACGTTGACCACCGCTCAGTGATCTTTTGCCGTTCTTGGGGAGGCCGGGGATGCCACCATCACCGGCCACCCAGCATCGGCTGGCGCCGGATCGGGAGGCGGCCATCCTCGACGCCATCCGGGAGCTGCTGGCCGAGGTCGGCTACGACCGGATGTCGATCGACGAGGTGGCCCGCCGGGCCCGGGCCAGCAAGGCCACCATCTACCGGCGCTGGTCCGGCAAACCCGACATGGTCGCCGCCGCCCTGCACGGTCTGATGATCGACCATCCGCCGCTGCCGGACACGGGCTCGCTGCGTGGCGACCTGATCGCCGCGATGACCGGTTTCTGCCGCGTCTACGAGCGCAAACAGCCGATCGTCCTGAGCCTGCTGGCGGCCATCCGCGCCGACCCGTCGCTGGGCCGCCTGCTGCACGAGCACGTCCTGTCGACGGGCGTCGCGGAGTCCGCCGAGGTCCTCGACCGCGCCGTGGCCCGGGGCGAGCTCACCGGCACCCCCGACGTGACCACCCTCGTCGAGGTCGGCAAGGCGCTGCTCTGGCACCGCCTGCTGCTGTCCGGTGAGCCCCTCGACCACCCCTGGGTGCTCCACGTCGTCGACGACGTCCTGCGCCCGTTGCTCGGGGTTGCCGACCGGTAGCGATTTCCCTCAGATCGTTCACCGGGCAGCCGATCCTCGGGCCCGTGTCGCAGCCCCGCCCACCGGAACCGAACCGCCGCCCGCCATTCGTCGACGCCTTGGCCGATGCCTGGGCCGCACGAAGCGCCGAGGCCACTCGCCCCGTCGGCGCCGCTCCCCCGACCGGCCAGCGTGGCACCACCGCGCCCCATCCACCGCCGACTACCAGCACGGCCTTCGCCCCACCGGGTAGCGCTGCGGGTCTCCCTCCATCAGGCACAGCCGCGGACTTTCCAACGCCGGGTCTCGCCGCGGCCGGTCGTTCGCGACGGTTGCCGCGCCCCGCGGTCTGGGCCGCCTGGACCGGTGGCATCACGCTCGCCGCCGTCGCTGCGCTGGGCGCGCTCGACGAACCGCGCCCCGCCGAGCGGGTGTACCGAACCGACACGACCGACGTCGCCCTCTGGCGGGGGACCCCGGCCGACCCGCTCAAAGACATGTCCTCGGCCGAGGACATGTCGCACTGGGCGCTCCCGACCAGAATGCCGGAGCCACCGAGGCCGCCCACCGAGGCGCCCATCCCGGTCGGCGGCGAACTCATCTGGAGCGACGACAAACGCATGATCTTCGAGGGTGACCACGGCGAACGCGCGCGGATCACGCTGGTCCGGGTCGGTGATCCGAAACCCGGCCGCGATCCCGCCGCCCCGGGCGTCTCCGGGATCGACCCTGCGTCCCGTGACCGGATGATCACGGTGGAGGTGAAGGTCGAGAACATCGGCCTGATCAGGCTGCGCACCGACGTCGAGGAGAACGTCTGGCTCCTCGACGACCAGTACAACGAGTACGAGTACGACCGCGACCGGACCGCATCCGCGGCGGCTGGCCAGCCCGGCCTGCTCGACCCGGGCGCAACCCTGACCAGGCTGGTCATCTTCAAAGTGGATCGGTCGGTGACCGGGCTCCGCGCCCAGGTGGGCTGAGTCAGGCGGCGCCGATGCTGGTCAGGTGGGCCTCGAACGCGGCGACCATGTCGAAATCGGGCTCCAGCAGCCACTGGGTCTGGAGGCCGTCCATCACCGCGAGCAATCCGGCGGCGAGATCGGCGGCCGGCGGCCCGAGCGGCAGACTTCCCTGCTCACGCGCAGTCTCGATGCCTTCTGTCGCGGTTCGGCGCACGTCGTCGTACCGCTGCCGGAAGAACCTGTGGGCCGGATGATCGGAAGCGGTCGCCTCAGCGGCGAGGGTGGTGAAGAGATGGACCATGCCTCGGTCCGCCGCGTTGCGGCGGACCAGGTCTCGCAGACCGGCGACAAAGCCGCCGGAGGTCGCCGCGAGCTCCAGGCTGTTGCCCAGGTCGCGCTCCTCCAGCAGGGCCACCAGCAGGCCTTCCTTGGAGCCGAAGTGGTGGATGATGTTGGCCGCGCTGACGCCGGCCCGCTCGGCGACGTCCCGCAGGACGCCGCCGCGGAAACCATGCTCGGCGAAGACGTCGCGGGCGGCGTCCAGGATGGCCCGTTGGGCTTCACGACCGGAGACGTACGGGCCACGCGGGCCACGTTTGCGGGACTCGGCGGCGTTCGTCACCCGTCGACCGTACTGGGTGCGATTCGCCGGTTCGTCCCGGGTTCGAACTTATGCCCGTGGGCCGGAACCTGTCTGAGCTACGGCTCGTGCGGTGTCCACCAACCTCACCGGGTTCCGGGCCCCCGACCTTGGCCGGTTCGCCACCGTTTAGAGGCCTTCTGCTGCGCCACCTCCGCTTGAGAAGGGCAGACCTCAGGCGGATGACATCTCCTCGGCCGCGACGCCGCCGCCAGCAACATCTCTCCACGGCTCGTCGGCCAAGGCCCGTCGTTCGCCGGTCGCCGGTCGCCGGTCGCCGGTCGCCGGTCGCCAGGTCGTGGATCTTGCACGACTTTTCACCCTCGCGCCGATCTTGCAGCCCTTTCCGCATCCCAGCAGGAAGAGGGCTGCAAGGTCTCCCCGGCGCAGTAGACCTTGCACGACAAACCATGCCCGGACATGAAAAGCCGTGCAAGATCGCCGCCAGGGTGGAGAACCGTGCAAGATCCACGAGGCCGACCGGGGCCGAATCCACTGCGAGTACGCCATTCCGCCCCGGGCCGGTGCCGTAGCTCAGACAGGTTCCGGCTCGCGGGTGTTTCCGGCGAGACCGATCGCGGGATCTGATGAATGGCCGTCAGAGCAGTCCGGTGAGCGCCTGCCGGGTGATTTCGGTGGCCTCGGCGAGCGCTTCACCGCCGCCCTCCGGATCGGTGTAGTCGACCTGGACCAGCGCGTTGGCGCTGCGGGCGTACACACGCACGCCACGTTTCGGGACCAGCCGGGCGAACGCGTTGTCGCCGAGGCCGTCGAGCGGCTCGGTCGAAGCGGCCGGCGCGGTGGATCCGGTGACCGCGGGCTGGGCGGTCGCGGTGGCGGTGGCGCGGTCCTTCTCCATGACGCCGATGGCGAGCTGCTCTGCCGTGCTGCCCCCGCTGGCGGCACGGTAGACGGTCACGCTGAGGGCGACCTTCTCCTTCTTGTTGTCGGCGGTCCGGTACTGGCAGCGGACGCTGAACAGGGTCGGGCTCCGGTAGGCGGCGGCGCTCCGCTTCCCCGGTTCCTGGCCGGGGAGGGCCGGGCACTCCTTGGCGAATCCGGACCATTTGGCGGCGGCGTCCGGGGTGTTCGCGGACTCGGGCGTTCCGCCGTTGTCGCAGGCGGAGACGGCCAGAAGAGCGGTCCCGAGCAGGATCAGTGGCCGTACGGCTATGTTCACCGCCGGAATGGTAGAGATCGGGAATCGGCAGCGCCGTCCCGGAACGCGTGTGGATCACCACATGTGAGATGCGCCCGGTTCAGTCACCGGAGAGGGCGATGGCCGCGACCGGGCAACCGGCCGCCGCCGCACGGGCCGCCGGCTGGTCCGGTTCGGCCGGGAACTCATCGAGCACGACCGCGATGGCGTCGTCGTCACGCTGGTCGAACACGTGTGGCGCGGTCAGGACGCATTGACCAGAACCGATGCACTTGTCTTCGTCGACGGCGATCTGCACCTGACCTCCCGGTGACTGTTTTGACCGTTTGCTACCTCGTCGTCCTAGCCGTACGCTACCAAGTAATCAGACGTTTACTCTAGGAGGCGGCCATGCCGGATCAGGAGAACGTGCTCGATTACCCGTTCACACCCCCGACGGCGGTGGACCCGCCCGCGGAGTGGCAGGAGCTGCGCGCGAGCTGCCCGGTGGCCCATGTGCGCACCGCCGCCGGCACCGACGCGCTGCTGCTCACCCGCTACGACGACGTCCGCACGACGATCACCGACCGCCGGTTCGTCCGCAACACCCCGGCCATGGCCAACGCCATGGGCGCCGGGCCGGGATTCCTCAACGACGAGGACGGGCACCAGCGCTGGCGGCGGCTGCTGACCCGCTCGTTCACCGCCCGGCGGATGACCGCCCTCCAGCCGGGCATCACCGGCATCGCGCACCAGCTGGTCGACGACATGGTCGCCGGCGGGGCGCCGGCCGACCTGCGGACCGCGCTCGGTTTCCCGCTGCCGGTCTACGTGATCTGCGACCTGCTCGGGGTGCCGGCGTCCGACCGGGACCGGTTCGCCCACTGGTCGGACCGGTTCCTCAACATCACCCGGTTCACCGCCGAGGAGACGCAGGCGTCCGGGCGGGAGCTGTGGGCGTACATGCAGGCCCATGTCGAGGCCAAGCGCCGGGACCCGGGCGATGACCTGCTGTCCGAGCTGGTCACCGTGGTCGACAGCGAGGACGGCCGGCTCTCCGAGCCGGAGCTGGTCTTCACCGGGCAGGCGCTGCTGGTCGCCGGGCACGAGACCACCGCCAACATGATCGGCAAGATGGTGGCCATGCTGCTGGCCCGGCGGGAGCGCTGGGAGCGGCTGCTCGCCGACCCCGGCCTGGTGCCGACCGCCGTCGAGGAGGTCCTCCGGTTCGACGCCAATCTCGGATTCGGTACGCACCGCCTGGTCACCGAACGCGTCGAGATCGCCGGCACGGTCGTCGAGGCGGGCACCACCGTGCTGTCGGCGATGCCGTCGGCCAACCGTGACGAGCGGGTCTTCACCGACCCCGGTGAGATGGACCTGGCCCGCTCCCCCAACCCGCACCTGACCTTCGGCGCCGGCCCGCACTCCTGCCTCGGCCAGTCGCTGGCCCGGGTCGAGCTGCGGACCGTGCTGAGCGTGCTGCTGGAGCGGCTGCCCACGCTGGAGCTGGCCGTCGCCGTCGAGGAGCTGCGGCGTCGTCAGGGCCTGCTGGTCGGCGGGCTGGAGGAGGTGCCGGTGCGCTGGTGAACGGCCCCCTCACGATCCGGGCGAACCGGCCGATCGTGTACATGTGCATGTCGGGATCCTCGAACGCGTCGACGGTCAGCCGTTGGAGCTGCTGGTGGGAGCATTCACCGCCAGCCCCGTGCCGAAGGTGATCCTCACGCTCGCCGAGGGCGAGGTCGGCCGGTTCGTCGCGGCCAACCAGGCGTTCGGTGACCTGCTCGGCTACGACAGGCACGAGCTGATCGGGCAGTCGTCGCAGATCGTGGTCGCCCCCGAGGACCGGGACGCGGTCAGTGACGTGTTCGAGGGCATGATCGCCGGCCGGATCCGGGAGGCCGTGGTCGAGCGGGTGCTGGTCCGCCGGGACGGCTCCCGGGTGTGGATCTCCAGCCGCAACTTCCTGGCCCACGACCGGTCCGGGGCGTCCTTCCTGATCGCCGAGATCGTCGACAGCAGCAGCCGGCAGGCGCTCGCCGACAGTGAGGCGTGGTTCCGGTCGCTGGTCGACGCGTCCCCGATCGGGATGGCCGTGCTCGACGGGGACGGCCGCTGGACCAGGGTCAACCCGGCCGTGTCGGCGCTGCTCGGCTACACCGGCGACGAGCTGGCCGGGCTCACCCTGTCCGGCGTCACCCACCCCGGCGACCGGGACGCCGACGGCCCGGTGCCCGACGACCTGGCCTCCGGAGCCGGCCGGCAGGTCACCCGGCGGCTGCTGCGCAAGGACGGGCAGGTGCTGTACTGCCTGGTCACGGTCACCGTGCTGACCGCCGAGTCAGGGGTGCCGGTCCGGTTCCTGGCCCAGATCGTCGACGTCACCGCGGGCCGGCGCAGCCAGGAACTGCTCGACGTGATGATCACCGCGAGCCCGGACCTGCTGGCGCTCACCACCCTCGACGGGACGGTGCTGCGGGTCAACGCGGCCTGGCAGCAGCTCCTCGGCTGGAGCGAGGACGAGCTGACCGGAACCCGGCTCGCCGACCTGCGCCACCCCGAGGACACCGGCGCCGGCGCCACCTCCGGCGAGGGCACCTACCGCTACCGGGCCAAGGACGGCCGATACCGGTGGGTGCAGTGGTCCGGCCGGGTGGTCCCGGACCAGCAGGTGATCATGGGGACCGGGCGGGACGTCACCGACGCGATCGTCGCCGAGCAGTCGGCCGCCCGCGAGACCGACCGGCTGCGCACCACGATCCGGGTGCAGCGGGAGATCACCGCGGTCGCCGCCGACCGGGACGCGGTACTACGGCTCATCTCCGACCGTACCCTCGAAGTGATCTCGACCGGCGAAGCCGCGGCGGTCCATCTGACCGACCCTGGCGGCCGCACCATGCGGATGGTCGCCGGCACCGGCGACCTCGCCGGCCGTGACGTGCCGGCCGTCGCCCTCTCCGGATCCATCATCGGCACCGCCGCGGCCAGCGGCGTCACCGTGCGCTGCGACGACACCGCCGTCGACCCGCGGGCCAGCCACAGCCTGTCACGAACGATCGGCATGCGCTCGCTGGTGGTGGCGCCGCTCCGGACGGCCGGCGGGGCCGTGTTCGGGGCGCTGCTGGTCGCCAGCGCCCGGCCCGGCGCGTTCGACGACGGTGACGAGCAGCTGCTCACCCTGCTGGCCGACGCCGTCACCGGCGCGCTGCGGCACGCCGAGGAGACCGCGGCCCGCGCCGCGATGACCGACGCGCAGGTCCGCCGGCTCAAGGACACCCTCCAGGTGCAGCGGGAGGTCACGGCGGCGGCCGCCGACCGGCAGGCGGCCATGCACACCGTCGCCCGGCGCGCGGTCGACCTGTTCCCGGCCGCCGACGGCTCCGCCGTCGAACTTCTCGAAGACGATCATCTGTCGTACGTGGCAGCCGCCGGCACCCTGGCCCGGTTCCCCGACTCCGCCGACAGCCCAGCCGAGAACGCCGGGCCGGGCTCCGTCCTCGAAGTTCCGCTGCACGCCGGCGGCACCCCCATCGGGTTCCTGAAGATCTCCGCCGAACGACCGGACGCGTTCGACGACAGCGACGAACAGCAACTGTCGCTGCTCGCGGACAGTCTCAGCTCGGCGCTGCGGCACGCCGACGACGCCGCGCACACCGCCCGCGCGCTGGCCGAGCTGGCGGTCAGCGAGAACCGGTTCCGGCTCACCTTCGACAACAGCCCGGTCGGGCTCACCCTGTCCAGCCTGCAACCGGGCGAACTCGGCCGGTACCTGCACGCCAACGCGGCCATGTCGGCGATCACCGGCTACTCCTCCGAGGAGCTGAGCCGGATGACGTACGCCGACCTCCAGCACCCTGACGACGTGGCCAGCACCGACGAGTACGCGCGCCGGCTCCGCTCCGGAGAGATCGACACGGTCATCCTGGAACGCCGTTACCGGCACCGGCAGGGCCACACCATCTGGGTGGCGCTGCGGGTCGCGGTGGTCCGCGACGACGACGGGAACGCCCGGTACGTGGTCAACCAGGTCGAGGACATCACCGCCCGCCGCGCCGCCGACGCCGAACTGCGCCGCCAGGCCCGCCTGCTGGAGCTCATCCCGGCCGCGGTCATCGTCCGCGACCTCGACGGCACGATCCGGTGGTGGAACGCAAGAGCGACCGAGTTGTACGGGTGGCCGCTGACCGCCGCCACCGGCAAGACCGCCGACCGTCTCCTGGCCACCGGGTATGCCGCCCACAGCACGGCCGCCGAACAGCGTGACCGTCTCGAGCACGACGGCCGCTGGGAGGGCCGGCTCCAGCACGTCACCGCCGACGGCCGGCTGCTCACCGTGATGAGCCGGCAGGTCCTGCACCAGCCCGAACCCGGCCCCGACGGCCACCTCGAACCGGTACAGGTCCTGGAGATCAACAGTGATGTGACCGCGGCCCGGGCCGCCGAGATCGCCCTCGCCGACAGTGAACAGCGGCTCCGCGCCCAGTTCGACAACTCGGCCGCCGGGCAGGTCATCCGCGCCCTCGACGGCACGCTGACCGCGGTCAACCGGGCGTACGCCGGGATGCTCGGGCACACCGCCGACGAACTCACCGGCCGCCCCGAGGCCGAACTGCTCGACCCGGCCGAGGTCGAGGAGAACCGGCACCTGCTGGCCGGGCTGTTCGCCGGGGACGCCGACTCGTACACCCGGGAGGGCCGGCTGCGGCACGCCGACGGCCACCGGGTCGACGTCGAGGCCACCGTCTCCCTGGTCCGCGACGACACCGGCCGTCCGAAACACCTGATCGGCGTGGTCACCGACATCAGTGGCCGGCGTGCCGCCGAACGCGCCCGGGACAACGCGGCCGCCTCACTCGCCGAGCGCAACACCGAACTGGAAGCGGCCAACCAGCTGAAACTCGACATCATCGGCATGCTGGGGCACGAGATCGGCAATCCGCTCACCACGATCCAGGGCCAGGCCGAGATCCTCGCCGACGACTGGGCACGCCTCGACGACAGCCGGCGCGGCCGGGCCATCGACGCGATCGGACGGCAGGCGGCCCGGCTCGACGACATCGTGCGTGAGGTGCTGGCGATGGTCACGATCGACGCCGGCAGCATCCGCGCCGACCGGCGGGAGCTGTCCGTCCGGGCCCAGATCGACAGCGCCCTGGCGTCCTTCCTCACTCCGGAACCGCTGCCCGTGCACGGGGACGACGCCCAGGTGCTGTTCGCCCCCGGCCATCTCCAGCAGATCCTGGTGAACCTTCTCTCGAACGCGGCCAAGTACGGCGGGGGCGCCACGGCCGTGCGGATCGCCCGAAGCGACGGCTGGGTGCACGTCACCGTCGAGGACAGCGGCCCGGGCGTCCCGGAACAGTTCCGCGACCGCCTGTTCGACCGCCTGACCCGCGCCGAACGCGACGCCACCACCGTCAAGGGCACCGGCCTGGGCCTTTACATCGTGCGGGGCCTGGCCCGAGCCAACCACGGCGACGTCCACCACGAGCCCAACCCGGCCGGCGGTTCCCGTTTCATCCTCGATCTGGAGGCCACCCCCTGAGCCCACCGCCCCCGGCACCCCTCCCGCGCAGCTCTCCACTGCACTTCTCCCCTGCACCTCCCCCGCGCCACACCACGCCCGCGGCCGTCATTCGGCGCCCGAACGCTTTCCCGGCAGACGGCCTTCGCGGCGCCCGAATCTCCTGCCGATCTTGTGGAGTTCCGCGAGACAGGCGTGACCGAAGTCAACAAGATCGCGGGCGGGGTGGGGCCACGGCTCTGAAGTCTCTTGCTACCTGTACAGATCTTGCACGATCCTCCTCGCCCCCGGCGATCTTGCAGGATTCTCCTCGCTGCTGGCGATCTTGCACGATTCTCCCTGCCCTGGAATGCATTACCGTGCAAGAACCACTATGCTGCGCAGATCTTGCAGCCATTTCCCGGGCGGGGCACGGAATTGCCTGCAAGATCGGCCCGAGAGTGAATATTCGTGCAAGATCTACGGAGGGCGCGGAATGCTTGCGGCCGTGATGCCCAAAAGCGAAACGAGTACTGGCAGAAAACAATAATAAAACGGGTGTAGGCAGAACGACAGTAAGCGAAAAGCGGCGAGTGAACCGGCAGAGGAAATCGGAAGCGAGCGAAACGGTGGAATACATCACCAGAGGGCTTTCGGTGTCGCGGTCAACCCCAATTATCTGCGATCCTGTTGATTTTGGGCACGCCTGTCTGCGGAACTCCACAAGATCAGCGGAAGGTTCGCATCTCGATTTCTAGAGCACTTCAGCGGAGGCCGGTGGGAGCGGGCAGGCCGTACCGGGAGTTGAGCACCTGCATCGCTGCGCCGGCCGCGATCACGTCGGTTCCGAGGCTGGTCAGGCTCACCTCGACGGTCAGCCAGTCGGCGCGGGGGACCTGGGTACGCACGGCCTGCTCGACCACGTCACGATAGAGCTCGCCGTGGGCCAGCAGGTCGGCGCCGGCCAGCACGATCTGCCCCAGGTCGAGGGTCTGCAACAGGTTGACCACGCCCACCCCGAGCACCGCGGCAGCCACCGCCGGGTCGGTGGCCTGATCGTGAACCGCTTCGAGACAGCCCCGCCGGCCGCAGGCGCATCGTGGGCCGTCGAGCTGGACGACCGCGTGCCCGAACTCGCCGGCATTGGTGTGCGCGCCCCGATGAGCCGCCCCACCGAGCCACAGGCCGGCCCCGACCCCGCTCTCCACCATGATCAGGGCCGCGTCCCGGAAGGCCGGCCCACGCCGCCAGGCCTCGGCGGTCACTGCGGCGGTGACGTCCTTGTCGACGACGACCGGCAGGCCGAGCGCCGTCGCGGCCAGGTCGGCCAGCGGGATGTCGTGCCAGTGCCGCAGCCGGTGCGCGTCCCGGACCGTGCCGGTGGCCTGGTCGAGCGGCCCGATCATGCCGATCCCCACACCCGCAAGCCGCCGCACCGGCCCCTGGCCGTCATCGGCGGGTGGGCTCGCCGCCCGCCCGGCGCCGCCATTCCGCTCGCCGCCGCCGCCATTCCGCCCGATGCTGCCCCTACTTCCGCCGTCGCCGCCGACGGCGCCGTCATTCCGCTCGCCATCGCCATCGCCATCGCCATCGCCAGGGAGGGAACCGGGCGCGCGGCGACCGGCGTCAGCGGGGTGGACCTGAGGTGCGCGGCGGGCGCGGTCGGCGGGATCCGGCACGGACAGGTCGTTCCTGGTGATCATCGTGGTGACGCCGGCCGCGAGGCGGGACAGCAACTGCGCGGGGGTGAAGTCGGCCGGGAGCGGGGTGGTCGCACGATCGTGGATGTCGCCGGCCAGGTCGGTCAGGGCCAGCCGCAGGTTACGGCGGGTGACGTGGGCGCCGATCGCCCAGCGGCTCTCCGGCACGAGGCGGTAGACGGCGGCGGGTTTGCCGAGAGCCGGACGGCGTACCCCGGCGGGCTCGATGACCCCCTCCTCCAGGAGGCGGGCCAGCACCTTGGAGGCGGCCTGCGGGGTGAGGCCGGTGAACTCGGCGACGGTGCCGCGCTCGATGACCGGCCGGGTCCGGGCCAGGGCGAGGACCTGGGCCTCGTGGTAGTCGCGGAGGAAGGCGAGGTGCACCGGCTCACACTACAACTAACGCAACAGCGTTGCTAAAGTCCGCGGCATGCCCCACATAAGCAACAGCGTTGCGGAAGTCGGTGCCCGGCGCCGCTGGCCGGCCCTGCTCGCCCTGGCCTTCGGCGCCGTCGCGATCGGCCTCACCGAGTTCGTGCCGGCCGGCCTCCTGCCGCAGATCGCCCAGGACGTGCTCGGCGCCGAATACACGACGTCACCACCCGACGCCGTCGCGCACGCCGGGTGGATGGTCACCGCGTACGCCCTCGGGGTCGTGGTCGGCGCGCCGACGATCGCCGCGCTCACCGCCCGCGTTCCCCGCCGCCGCCTGGTCCTCGCGCTGCTGGTGATGTTCGTCGCGGGCACCGTCGCGTCCGCCGTCGCGCCCAGCTTCGAGCTGGTCATCGCCGCCCGGTTCGTGGCCGGGCTGCCACACGGGGCCTACTTCGGCGCGGCCGGGCTGCTCGCCGCCTCACTCATGGGCCCCGGAAGCGAGGCCCGCGGCTTCGCCGCAGTCCTGAGCGGACTCACGGTGGCCAACGTCGTCGGCGTGCCGGCCATCACCCGGCTCGGGCAGACAGCCGGATGGCGTACGGCGTACCTGCTCATCGCCTTGGTCTTCGCCCTTGCTCTGCTGGCCGTGGCGGCGACCGTGCCCGACGCCCCGGCGACCGGCGGCTCCCCCGCCGCCGAACTGCGATCCCTGCGCCGCCCGCTGGTCTGGCTGACCGCGGTGACCGCGGCGGTCGGGTTCGCCGGATTCTTCGCCATCAATAGCTACATCGCGCCGGTCACCACCGAGGTCACCGGGCTGTCCACCGGCGCCGTCCCCTGGGTGCTCGTCGCGATGGGCCTCGGCATGACCGTCGGCAACGCGGCCGGCGGGTGGTACGCCGACCGGGACCTGCCGCGCGCGACCCTCCTCGGGTTCGGCGCCATGATCGCGACGGCGGCGCTGTTCGGGCTGACCGCCGACACCACGGCCGGGCTGTTCGCCGGCGCGTTCCTGATCGGCGGGACCAGCCTGTTCCTCGGGCCGGCGCTACAGTCGCGGCTGATCGCGGTCGCGCCGGGCGCACAGTTGATGGGCGCGGCCGTCAACCAGTCGGCCATGAACATCGCGAACAGCCTGGGCGCGGCCCTCGGCGGCGCGGTGATCGCGGCGGGGCTCGGCTATCGTGCCCCGGCCTGGGTGGGGGTCGGTCTCGGCGTGGCCGGGTTGGCCCTCGCGGCGGCCGGCTTCGCCGTCGACCGGCGCCACCGGCCGGCCACAGCGGATTAGCCGGATCAGGTGGGCAGGCTGGGCGGCGGCAGGCGGCCGGACAACGGCGAGCGTTCCGGGTCGAGGTCCGTCCCCGATCTTGCCGGGCTTCGGGCGTCGGCAACGTCGACCAGCGCACACAATCGCTGATCGTGGGCTTCTGTCGTTGTTGGAGCGGATGCGAGCGCACACGTTCGATCGATCGCGTGCGTTCGTCCGCGCCCTGGCGAGGACCGGAGCACGCACAACGTCAACGTGTGCTCCCGTCACCGCGGGGCCGTGCTCAACCTCGACCGACCGGACCCCATCCGATGCCTGAGCGACCGCCGGCGTGGTGCGGATCTCGGAAAAGGATGCTCCTCCGCGGGGACGAACTGCCCGGGGCCATGGCTTGCGGTTCGCCGGGCGCCCCGTTACCCGAAAGGTCCCGGATGGCTCCCTGACCGAAGATCACCCGTAGCCTGGGTGTGCCGGTGCGGCACGGCCGGAGAGTGTCGCGGGGAGACGTTTCGAGCAGGCGGCGGCGCGCCGCGTCACAGTAGGGATTCGACCTCGCCGGCAGCGGCGGCCGCGCCCGGCGCGGAGCGGATTCCGGCGCCCAGCCGGGCCGCCGCGGCGAGGTGCGGGCCCGGGGCGAGCATGCGATCGACGGCGGTACGGATGGCAGCCGCCCCTGCCTGCCGGGACACCACCGAGGCCACCCCGGCACGCCGGAGAACCGACCCGACCAGCGGCTGGTCGCTCCGGTCGAACGCCGGCAGGATCACCAGCGGCAGGTCGTGGGCGAGCGCCTGCATCGTCGTGCCGTGGCCGCCGTGACCGACCACGAGGGAGACCTCCGGCATCACCTCGGCGTGCGGCACGAAGCCACGGACCTCCACGTTGGCCGGCGCCCGGATCTCCGAGGGCCGCACCGAGTGCCCGGTGGTGACGACGACCGGCAGCGGCAGGTCGGCCACCGCGTCCACCACCGTCTGGAGCGTCCCGACCTGCCCCGGGTAGTGCAGCGAGCTGAGACTGACCAGCACCCGCCCGGACGAGCGGGCCGGAACGGCCGGCGGCACCACCGGCCCGACGACCCGGGTGTTGGGCGGCAGCGGCGACAGCGGCTCCAGCGACGGCAGGGTGGTGACCAGCACCCGGTCGGCCCCGTCCCAGAAGCGCCGGGGCGGCAGGCCCTTGAGCGTGGCGACCGCGTTGAGCGTTCCCGCGCCGAACTCCTCCCGGATGTACCCGTAGAAGGTGTGCACGAGTGACACGTGCCGCACCCGGGCCCGCCGGACCGCGGCGAACGCCCCGAGCAGCATGCAGTCGACGACGGCGACGTCGCAGCGGAACTCGCGGAGCAGGTCGGTGACGTCCCGGCCGGCTCCGCGGTCGACGCAGGTGGCCAGGTAGGCGAGCTCGGCCCGCCGGGTGCTGAGGCGCGCGTCCGGCTGCCAGGCACGGGCCCGCCGGTAGGCGTGGAAGAGCAGCCCGTGGGCCTCGATCCGGGCGCGCATCGACGGATGGCCGAGCACCCGGACCCGGTGGCCGCGATCGCGCAGCTCGGCCGCGATGCCGAGGGCGGGCGCGACGGCGCCGCCGCCGTCCCACGTGACGATCAGGACGTCGCTCATGTCAGGGGACCCTATCGCCGGTCCGGCCGGCGTGGACCCCCTTGCATGGGCCATCTAGTCCTCGGCCTATAGTCCCTTGCATGGCGCGGCCACCTTTGTACCTCGTGGGCAGCTACGAGATCGGCATTCTGCTCGGTAATCTCAGCCGGCAGCGGACCTACCAGATCACCCGTCGGGCGAGTTTCCCCGAGCCGGTCGCCGAACTGGCCCAGGGGCAGGTGTGGCTCGGCGACCAGGTCGAGGCGTGGATCGCGGCCCACCGCGGCGGGCCGTCACATCGAGGGGTCACACCAGGTTCTCCGCCAGGAGCCGGCCGGCCCGGTTTCCCGGATGGCTGACCAGCACGCCGAGCAGGGCGCTGGTGTCCTCCGGCCAGTCGGCTCCGGGTTTGAGGAGTTCCTTCACCGGGACCTCGTCCTCCTCGCGGTCGCGCCACCGGGCGACGTGCCGCCAGTCCACCCCGACCTCGACCAGCGCACGAACGCCCTCGTATCGTTCGTGCGCCGGGCCGAGCAGGTGGGGGTACGCGCAGACCACCTCGTATGTCATCAGCATCGCCCGGAGCACGTCGTCGGTCCGTTTCGGACCACCGCGGGCCTTGGCGATCAGGTCGGCTTCGAGCGACGCCCACAGCACCGGCGCCTCCGCGTAGTTGATGCGGACCCGCACGATCGCGGTGAGCAGGTAGTCCCGCACGCCCCGGCCGCGGAACCGGGACCGGCCGATCAGCCGGTCCCGGACGGCCACGAGGTCGGCCGGCACCCGCTCGGCCCTGGCCGGCGCCCGGCCGGAGAGCAGCGCCTCCCGCACGGTCTCCACATCGGCCCCGCACTCCCGCAGCAGCTCCCCCGCCTGCGACTGTGGGTCCTCCAGCAGCACCGCGAGCAGCTGCTCGGCGCTGGGCTCGCCGTGGACGAGCCGGGCCCGGTCGACGGCGGCCGGTCCGTCGTCGGGCGCCGGCCACCGCCCGGCCTGTGCCCGGAGGACCGCGTGCAGGACGGTCGGTGTGATGTCGTAGGCGTCGAGCACCCGCCGGACCCCGGCCCCGGCTCTCAGCGCGCCGGCCAGCAGGTGTCCGGTGCCTATCCGCTCTCCGCCGAGCGCCTTCGCGACGGTCATCACCGCGGAAACCTTGTCAGTCATGACCAGAGACTAGAAATCGACCGCCATAGTCCGCGTCGGCCTGCAGACCGATATCGCCTATGCCTCTGGTCGTACCCGGTGTCGTTCAGCTCAGGTCCGGCAGGCGGTCGCCGGGCCCTGGCGGGCGGCGGTGGTCCAGCCAGAAACCGTAGACGCGCAGGCCGGAGACGAGGTCGCCGGCCAGGTATGCGGCGTAGCCACCGAGGCCGTCGGCGTTGTCCCGCTCGTCGGCGCGCTCACTGACCGACCACCGGGCCGGAAAGGCGCCGGCCGCGCGGCTGCGTGAAAAGCGTTACGCGCGCCCGGCCGAGATAGTCAGCTTGAAGCGGCCGGTTACCTCCTGGCAACATCACAACGGCGAATGTGAACGCTCTCATTTCGCATTCGTTCCCGTTCCCAGTCATCCCCGGAGGAACCTCATGTCCAAGAGCGCCCTCACATCCGTACGAATAGCGCTGGCTCTGCTTCTCGCCGGCGCCGGATTCGTCGCGGTGACCGCGACCGCCGCGTCTGCCGCGACGATCGACACCACCGCGTCGTATGTGCTGGTCAACCGCAACAGCGGCAAGGCTCTCGACGTCTACAACCTGGCCACCGGCGACGGCGCCCGGATCGCCCAGTGGGCGCGCAACGACCAGGCACAGCAGCAATGGCAGTTCGTCGACTCGGGCGGCGGCTGGTACCGCCTGAAATCGCGGCACTCGGGGAAGGTCCTCGATGTGCAGAACCGGTCGACCGCCGACGGCGGGGCGATCGTGCAGTGGAGCGATAACAATGCCACCAGTCAGCAGTTCACGATTCAGGACATCGACGGATACGTTCAGCTGATCAATCGCAACAGCGGAAAGGCCGTCGAGGTCCAGGGCGCGTCGACCGCGGACGGGGCGAACGTGGTGCAGTACAGCGACTGGAACGGCGCCAACCAGCAGTGGCAGCTCGTCAAGCTGGGCAGCGGTTCCGGTGGCTGCACGCTGCCGTCGGCCTACCGCTGGTCGTCGACCGGTTCGCTGGCCACGCCGAGGTCGGGGTGGGTGTCGCTCAAGGACTTCACGCACGCCCCGTACAACGGGCGGCAGCTCGTCTATGCGACGACGCACGACACCGGCACGTCATGGGGCTCGATGAACTTCGGGCTGTTCACCAACTGGTCGGACATGGGTTCGGCCAGTCAGAACGGGATGAACTTCGCCGCCGTCGCGCCGTCGCTGTTCTACTTCGCGCCGAAGAACATCTGGGTGCTCACCTACCAGTGGGGCGGCCCGGCGTTCTCCTACCGCACCTCCAGCGACCCGGCCAACCCGAACGGCTGGTCGGCGGCGCAGACGCTGTTCACCGGGAGCATCTCCGGTTCCGGCACCGGCCCGATCGACCAGGCGATCATCGGTGACTCCAGCAACATGTACCTGTTCTTCGCCGGTGACAACGGCAAGATCTACCGGGCGAGCATGCCGATCGGGAACTTCCCCGGCAGC
>NZ_JBEZXU010000042.1:0-95124 GCF_040638175.1 Actinoplanes sp. NPDC026670 | reverse complement strand
CACCGCCATCGCCGGAACAGGGAACGCGGACGAGTCGTCGCCGGCGGATCCTGCCGCAGCGATGGATCTTGCGTCACTGTCGGCCGGCATGCAGTCGCAATACTGCCGGGGCTGACGTCCGCGACCGGTGTGATCTGCGGAGGCGGGGCCGGGCAGCGGTTCACAAAGTGCGAAAGTTGAGCGAGGAGAACCGTGCAAGATCTACAAGGCTCTTCGTGGGCGGATTCTACGCGAATACGACATTCCCGGACTCGGGCCCGCATCTCGTCGCCCGTTTGCGGCAGAAACGAAGTGGGGTGCATCGGAAATATGCCCAAATCCACCCCCATGTCGACGGTGAAAAGGTGTCTGAGCTACGGCTAGCCGTAGCTCAGACACCTTTGGGGGCTAGACCGTGGCTTCCTCTTCGGTCTGTTGTGTGGACAGCGGGCGCAACCGGATCTTGGTGATCGCCCGCCCGGTGATCTCGACCACCTCAGCCGTGTGCCCGTCGATGCGGACCGTCTCGCCCGGCACCGTCGGGATGTGGCCGAGACGGGCCAGCGCCAGGCCGGCCACCGTCGTGTAGTCGCCGGCGTCGGTCTCCTCGATGTCGACGCCGATGTCCGGCAGGTCGTGGATCGGGAAGGTGCCCGGCAGCAGCATCGCCCCGTCCTCCTCGTGGATCACCGACTGCACGTCCCGGTCGCTCTCGTCGTAGATCTCGCCGACGACCTCCTCGACCAGGTCCTCCATGGTGACGATGCCGTCGATGGCGCCGCGCTCGTCGACGACCAGGGCGAACTGCTGCCGCTGGCCGCGCAGCTGGCGCATGGCGTCGGACACCTTCAGCGTCTCGGGGAGGAACAGCGGCTCGAACATGTGGTCCCGGACCAGGCCGCCGGCGGTGATCAGGTCACGCAGGTGGACGACGCCGAGCACGTCGTCGAGGCCCATGGCGCCGGTGACCGGGGCCCGCGAGTGGCCGCCCTTGACGAGCCGGGCCAGAGCCTCGGGGGCGGGCAGGTCGGCCGGGAGGATCAGCACGTCGCGGCGCGGGATGAGGATCTCCCGCAGGATCCGGTCGGCGATCTCGAAGGCGCCGCTGATGATGGTGCGCTGCTCGGCGGTGATGTCCTGCTGGGCGGCGACCATGTCACGGATCTCCTCGGTGCTCACCTCCTCACGGCCCGCGCCGGGGTCGCCGCCGGCGAGGCGGACGACCAGGTCGGTGGCTTTGCCGAGCAGCCAGATCACCGGCCGGGACATGGTCGCCAGCACGTCCAGCGGGCGGGCCACCAGCATCGCCCAGCCCTCGGCCCGCTGCATGGCGATGCGCTTGGGGGCGAGCTCGCCCACGACCAGGGTGAAGAACGTCAGGACGATGGTGACGAGGATGATCGAGACGGGCTCCGCGGCGCTGCCGAGGAAGCTGAGCGGCTCGATGAGCGGCTGTGCCAGTGACACCGCCGCGGCAGCCGAGGCGAGGAAACCCGCCAGGGTGATGCCGATCTGAATGGTGGCCAGGAACCGGTTGGGGTCCCGCGCCAGCTTGGCGAGGGTCCTTCCGGTGCGGGACTGCCGCTCGAGACGCTGCAACTGGCTCTCCCGCAGCGAGATGAGAGCCATCTCGCTTCCCGAGAACACCGCGTTGAGCAGCACCAGCACCACGACCAGGACAACTTGCCAGCCGTATCCGCCCACGGCGGACATCAACTCCTTCACGAAGAGACGAAGGCACCAGGCTACCGGTGCCGGCTGTGAGGATTCCCAGGGAGATCACGATCCATGCAGGGAATCCACGCTGTCCGGTAATTGACGAGAACAGTTTCCGAATCGTTCGTTGACTGCGAATATGCCCGGGTGTCCAATCCGGGCATGCCGTTGAAGCGTTACGGGGTTCTGCGTGCGGCCGTCATCGACCGCCGCATCGAGACCGATGACACACCTCATTATCAGATTCATTTGCGGGCGGCCGGCGTCGATTACCGAGCGGCGGTCAACGTGCGTTCCCAGCTGGCGCCGCCGGATCTCCTGTACCTGGGGGTCGACAATTTCGATCATCCGATCCTGGAGCAGGCCGGGCGGCTTCCGGAGGGTTTCACCGAGGTGGAGAGCCGGCGCGGCGGCGTGGCGATCGACTTCATCCGCGGAAACCTCTTCGACCGGTTCGCGATGCGCCCGGCGCCGGCCACGAAGCCCGGCCCGGACAATGATCTCGGCGAATTCCTGGATCACTACGTGCAGAAGGCGCTCGGTGATCCGGAGGCGCGGGCCTACGTGTTCGGCGAGGCGTGGGGGCCGGAGCCCACGGCGGACAAGATCTTCGGTTTCCGGCCCGGCAACGGCGTCCATGACGTGCACATGAACCAGGGCAACCGCGGGAGGTTCGCCGGTGACAACGGCGTCTTCCAGGACGGGGCGTTGCTGCTGCACTTCCCGGGCCCGGACACCTGGGTGGCGATCTTCCTGGCCTTCCAGTCGCAGGTGATGCACACCGACGACATCACCGGGCATCCGGTGGCTGAGCTGCCCGACGCCGGTCCGGCGCCGCGGCCGTCGCCGTCCGAGCCGGATCATCTGGTACGGATAGTGGCCGCGCTGGTCAATCCGCCCGGCCCGGCGCCGGAGGCGGAGACGGTCACGCTGCTGAACGCGTCGCCGGGCCGGATCGATCTGACCGGCTGGTCGCTGGTGAACGGGGCCGGCAGCCGGCAGCCGCTGGCCGGGGAGCTGGCGCCCGGGGCGGCGGTTCAGCTGGCCGTGGCGCCCCCGGTGCAGCTGGGCAACGGCGGCGGGACGCTCACCCTGCTGGACGCTCGCGGGCTGAAGGTGGACGGCGTGGCGTGGACGGCCGGCCAGGGGCGGCGCGAGGGCTGGAGCGTCGTCTTCTGACCGGCCGGCGAGGAGCGCCGACAAGAGACGAGCCGACAAGAGACGAGGGGTCGGCGAGGAGGGGTCAGACCGACTCCGCCTCGAGGGTGAAGATCGAACCGCCGGCGGGGTGCGACTCGTGCCGTACCTCGCCGTGGTTGGCGCGGGCCAGGCTGCGGACGATGTAGAGGCCCAGGCCGGTGCCGCGGACCGAACCGGCGTCGCGTCCGGCCCGGGTGAGCCGGTCGAACAGGCGCGGCCGGAACTCCTCCGGGACGCCAGGGCCGCGGTCCTCGACGCTGAGCAGCACCCGGCCGCCGGCGGCCGTGCCGATCCGGACGGCGGTGGCGCCACCGGCGTATTCGGCCGCGTTGGCGAGCAGGTTGACCAGGACCTGCTGGAGGTGGCCGGGGTTGAAGCGCAGGGTGACGTCCGGCCCGGTCACCGGGACGTGGCTGTTGCCGGTGCTCTCCAGCGCGCTCGTGATCCCGGCGTGCAGGGAGACCTCGCCGCGGACGGCGCTGAGGTTGCCGGCGTCGATGCTGACCATGGACAGCACCTCGCGGACTATCTCGTCGAGCCGCTGCGCCTGCCGGCTGATCACGGTGACCGCCGTGGCCGCCGGTGAGTCCGCCTCCACGTCGTCGGCGAGCAGGTCGCTGTAGCCGAGGATGGCCGACAGCGGGTTGCTGATCTCGTGCCCGAGCATCCCGATGATGTCGAGTTTGAGCTGGTTGGCGACTTCGAGGGCGGTGTTGCGCTCGGCGAGGGCGGCGGCGGCGTGGTCGCGGGCACGTTCGGCGATCCGGCGCTGGGAGATGTCGGTGGCCACCACGATGAGGTGCCGTGGGCGGTCCTGGGAGTCGCGGACCAGGGAGACGGTGGCCTCGACGTCGACCCAGTGCCCGTCGGCGTGCCGGAGCCGGGTCTCGTGGGTGTAGAAGGCGGCGTCCCCGGCGAACAGCCCGGCGATCTCGTTGTGGGCGTACGCGAGATCGCCGGCGTCCAGGAGTTCGGCGTCCATGACGCGGCCGGCCATGTCCTCGACGCGGCGGCCGAGCATCCGGGCGAACGCCTTGTTGACGGCGATCAGCGAGCCGTCCAGGGCGCGGATCACCTGGCCCACCGCCGAGTGGGTGAACTGGGCCCGGAACCGCTGTTCGTTCACGGCGAGGGCCTGTTCGGCGGCGCGGGCCGCGGTCACGTCGGTGTTGATCTCCAGGACCTCGACGTCGCCGTCGGCGGGCCGGTGGACGACCTGACGGCTGAGCACGGTGACGACCCGGCCGGAGGCGGTGAGGTGCTGCATCTGGCCGTCCCAGTGGCCGTCGCCCTCCAGCGCGGCCTGCTGCTCGGTCGCCGAGCCGCTCTCGAAGACGGTGCTGAACAGGCGGTGGGTGCGCCGGCCGCGGGCGGCCTCGGAGGTCCAGCCGTACAGCTGCTGGGCGCCGTTGTTCCACCAGAGGATGGTGCCGTCGATCCGCCGTACGATCACGGCTGCCGGAATCAGCTTGAGGAGCGCGGCCTGCTGGTGCAACCGGGCGTCGGCCGCGCGTTGCGCGGTGACGCTGAGCTCCAGGGCTTCCAGCGCGGCGGTCCGCTCGGCGAGCAGGGTGGCGTTGCGGGCGTAGTCGTCGACGTGCAGCAGGGCTGCGGTCAGGCTGGCCGCCAGCAGTTCCAGGTGGCGGGCGTCGACCTCGTCGAAGGCGCCGTCCGCGCCGCTGACCACCCGGATCACACCGACCGGGGTGTCACCGCTGTGCAGTGGCGCCACGCACACGGACCGCACACCGGTCAGGCTTCCGGCTCCGGCGACGTCGCCGGAGAGCAGTTCGACGGCCGCGCCGGTGGCCGCCGGGAACGTGCCCATCACCTGTTCGGCGACTACCCGCAGCGCCTGGTCGCGGTCGTGGGCGGCGGCGGTGACGGCTCGCTGGGCCTCGATGGTGGAGAGCAGGACTCGGGTCTGCCGTTCCAGTTCGGCACGCTCGGACACGCTGATCTCGTCGACCACTGGACCGCGCATCGCGTCGTCACCCCGTTCCGCTGCTCTCTCCCACCGCGGGGTTGATCGGCAGGCCCCCGGGGGTCCTGAGCTCCGGGAGGAAGACACCGTCCAGGACGAGGTCGACGGCGCGGTCGGCGGCGGCGCGGGCGGCCCGTACGTCGTCGGTCGCCTCGGCCACCCCCTGCACCATGGTGAACAGCAGGGACAGGTCTTCGGGGACCAGGTCGGCGCGGACGTGCCCGTGGTCGCGGGCCCGGCTCAGCGGCGCGGCGAAGGCGGCGATCACCCGCTGCCGGTACCGCTCCTGCAGCCCGAGGTCGAAACGGCGCACCAGTTTGACCAGGCCGCGCAGCTCGATCTGGGAGTGCAGGGTCTCGCGGAGCAGGTCGCGGAAGCCGGCCGGGTGCGTGGAGTGGGCGGCCACCCGGGCTTCCATGATCTCCAGTTGATAGGTGAGGACGGCGGCGGTGAGCGCCTGCCGGTCGGCGAAGTGGCGGTAGAGAGTGGCCTGCCCGATGCCGGCTCGCCTGGCGATCTCGGGCATCAGGGCGACGGCGCCCTCCTGGGCCAGCACCTCGCTCGCGGCCTCCAGGATGGCCGCGCGGTTGCGCTGGGCGTCACGTCGACGTGCTGTCGGGGTTCCGTAGAGCACCTGTTACCCCCTTAGCTACCGACGAGTTACGTTACTAGCCGGTAACGAGAATGTCACCATCTTCAAATTCTCGGAACCGATTCCTACGCTGCCGCCACGTTCGCTCCCCTCCATCGAGGAGTGTTGATGGCGCTTCGTCGCTTGACCACACTGATCGCTGCCTTCGCCCTGGCCGCGACCACTTTGACCATCCCCTCGCCGGCCCACGCCGCCGTCGGCACGACCGGATTCAAGGCCGTCGAGATCACCGGCGAGGGCGGGGTCGCACTCAAGGCCAACGTCATCGCGCCCTCGGCGAGCGGGCGGCACCCGGCGGTGATCCTGCCGTCCAGCTGGGGCCTCAACGACCTGGAGTACCTGGCCCAGGCCAAGGTGCTGGCCGGGCGCGGGTACGTCGTGGTGTCGTACACGCCGCGCGGCTGGTGGCTGTCCGGTGGAGAGATCGACACCGCCGGGCCGAAGGACATGGCCGACCTGACCAAGGTGGTCGACTGGACGATCGCGAACACCGCCGCCGACCCGGCCCGGATCGGGGCCGCCGGCATCTCCTACGGCGCCGGGATCAGCCTGCTCGGGGCGGCTTTCGACAGCCGGATCCGGGCGGTCGGCGTGCTCAGTGGATGGACCGACCTGGTCTACTCGCTCTACGCCGACCAGACCCGGCACCGCCAGTCGGCCGGGCTGCTGGAGCTGGCCGCGCAGATCGTCGGCAAGCCGAGCGCCGAGCTGACCGGCAACATGGACGACTTCAACGCGAACGTGAACGTCGGCGACGTGATGGCGTGGGCGAAGGTCCGGTCCGCCGCCACCTATCTCGACCGGATCAATGCGAACAACCCGGCGGTGCTGATCGCCAACGGCTGGGGCGACACGTTCTTCCCGCCGAACCAGCTGGTCGACTTCTACGGCAAGCTGACCACCCCGAAGCGGCTCGAACTGCGCCCCGGCGACCACGCCATCGCCGAGCTGACCGGCGTGCTGGGCCTGCCCAACGAGGTGTGGACGAGCCTCTACTCGTGGCTCGACGCGCACCTGGCCACCGGCACGACCGCGGCGAACCCGATCTATCTGAAGCCGCTGAACGCCGCCGCCGAGTCGTACCCGACCTGGTCCGCCCAGGCCACCTCGACCCGCCGGTACGGCCTCGGCAGGATCCGCACGCTGGACGGCACCGGCCTGCTCGGCGGCGCGGTCAGCTCCGGCTGGACCAAGACGCTCCCGGCCGACAAGGACACCATCGCCAACGGCGGGATCGTGCTGATCTCCAACGGGGCCGCGGCGATCACCGGCCAGCAGCCGTCGGTCTGGCTGCCGTTCGTGGACCGTGGCCGGGCCGGCGTCTGGGCGGCCGAGCGGCCGTCCTCGGACCTGCTGATCCGTGGCAAGGCGAGCGTCCACCTGGAACTGTCCGGCACGGCCTCGACCGGGACCGTGGTGGCCTACCTCTACGACCTGGATCTGGTCGGCAACGCCAAGCTGATCACGCACGCCCCGGTGACGTGGCTCTCCGGGCCGGGAAACCGGGCGGTCGACGTCACGTTCCCGGCGACCGCTTACGACCTTCCGGCCGGGCACTCGCTGACCCTCGTGACGGACACCGTCGACCCGCTCTACTACGACGAGAACGAATCGGGGGATTCCATCACCATCGGTGGCGGATCCTACGTGGACGTACCCATTCAATAACGTATCGGAAATGGATCACCGGCCGTCGCCGGTGATCCATTTCCATATTGGACTCATTGGCCGGGATGAGAAACAGCCCGGAATCACGAGTGTCACTACGGTTTCAGACCGGGGCATCTGGACCGCAACGATCGGCCCATAGGTTCAGGACCTGTGAGAGCGGCGACAGCGCTTCTGGTCCTGATCCTTTTCTCCCTCTGCGCCGGCACACCCGTGTCCGCCGCCCCGCCCCCCGATTTTCAGACCTCGCTCGTCGTCGGCGCCGACCTGAACGAGCCCTCCGGCTTCGAGATCGCCCCGGACGGGCGGATCTTCATCCTGGAGCGGGCCGGGGTCATCAAGGTCTTCAAGGACGGTCATCTGCTGGCCACGCCGTTCGCGGTGCTGCCGTCCGAACCGACCGGGGACCGCGGTCTCATCGGCATCGCGTTCGACCCGGATTTCGGGGTCTCGAACCACTACGTGTACTTCTATTACACCGGTCTCGACCTACACAATCGCCTGGTCCGGTTCGACGCGTCGGGCGACGTCGGCACCGACGGGCCGTTCGAGATCTTCAAGACCGAGTCGCTCTCCCAGCACCTGCACGTGGGCGGGAGCATCCGGTTCGGGCCGGACGGCAAGATGTACTTCGCCGTCGGCGACAACGGCTACTCCAGCAACGCGCAGATCCTCTCCAATCCGCACGGCAAGATCCTGCGGATCAACAAGGACGGCTCCATCCCGGCCGACAACCCGTTCTACGGGCAGGCCGGGAAGGAGCAGGCGATCTGGGCGTACGGCTTCCGCAACCCGTGGCGGTTCCAGTTCGACAGCCTGACCGGTGAGTTGTACGGCGGCGACGTCGGCGACTACACGTGGGAGGAGGTCAACCACATCGTCAAGGGCGGCAACTACGGGTGGCCGCTCAAGGAGGGCATGTGCACCGCGAACTGCGCGGGGTTCATCGACCCGATCCACGTGTACGCCCACGACGGGGAGAGCGCGGCGGCCACCGGCGGCCCGGTCTACCGGGGCGCCGTCTTCCCGCCCGAGTATCAGGGCAACCTGTTCTTCGCCGACTACGCGAAGGGTTTCATCAAGCGGGCGGTGCTCGACGAGAACGGCAACGCGACGTCGGTGCACGACTTCGACGCGCAGGCGGGGGCGGTCGTCGACCTGAAGGTGGGGCCGGAGGGCGACCTCTACTACCTGACCTACATCCCGGGGCGGATCTACAAGGTCACCTACAGCCTGGGCAACCACACCCCCACGGCGAACGCGACGTCCGACGTCGACAAGGGACTGAACCCGCTGACGGTGAACTTCTCCAGCGCGGGCAGCATCGACCCGGACGGCGACCCGCTGACCTACGCCTGGGACTTCGGCGACGGCACGGCCGGCACCGGCCCGAACCCGGTGCACACCTACCAGGACATCGGCGTCTACACGGCCACACTGACCGTCACCGACAGCGGGGGTGATTCAGCCGCCGCGGTCCCGCTGATCATCCAGGTCGGCATCGCGCCGACGGTGACCATCGCGGTGCCGGCCGACGAGTCCACCTACCGCGCCGGCGACGTGCTCACCTACAACGCGTTCGCGCAGGACGCGGCCGGGTTCGACCTGGACGACAACCGGATCAAGACCACGGTGATCCTGCACCACCACACCCACATCCACCCGTTCGCCGGGCCGCTGACCGGCCGGGCCGGGCAGTTCACCATCCCGGACACCGGCGAGTCGTCGGCCGACACCTGGTACGAGATCAAGGTGACGGCCACCGACGACAACGGGCTGAGCACCGCCAAGTCGATCGAGATCCGGCCGCTCACCACCACGTTCACGGTCGCGACCAGCCCGCCGGGCCTGACCGCTTATCTCGACGGGGTGCCGGTGGAGACGCCGCACGAGGTGCTCGGCGTGGAGAACTTCAAACGGGAGCTGTACGCGCCACCGACCGCCGTGGCTGCCGACGGCACGGTCTACCAGTTCCAGGGCTGGTCGGACGGGAAGAGCATCCGGCACACGATCACCACCCCGCAGGCGGACACCACGTACACGGCCACCTATGTGCCGTCGGCGCCGTTCACCGCCACCTTCTACGACAACAAGAACCTGGCCGGGGCCCCGGTGCTGACCCGCAGCGACCCGCGGATCGACTTCGTCTGGGGGGAGGCCGCCCCGGATCCGGCGGTGCCGCCGAACGAGTTCTCCGCCCGGTGGACCAAGAAGCAGCACTTCCCGGCCGGCCGCTACCGGTTCACCACGGTCTCCGACGACGGCGTCCGGCTCTACGTGGACCGGCAGCTGGTGCTCGACAAGTGGCAGGGCCAGTCCGGCACCGCCTACGACTGGATCGGCGACCTGGGCGAGGGCGTCCACACGATCACCCTCGAGTACTTCGACGAGGGTGGCGACGCGATGGCCAAACTGGACTGGGCGGCCTCGATCGACCAGCCCGGAAGCGAGTGGAAGGCCGAGTACTGGAACACCCCGGGCGCCGGCTCCGCGCCGACCGTGCCGTCCACCACGCCGGCCCTGACCCGGGCCGAGCCGAACGTCGACAACGACTGGGCGCTCGGCTCACCGGACCCGGCGATCAGCCCGGACCACTTCGTCGCCCGGTACACCCGCACGCTCAGCCTCGCCCCGGGTGACTACGAGTTCGTCGCCACCGCCGACGACGGTGTCCGGGTCACCGTGGACGGTCAGCGGATCATCGACGCGTGGGCCGACTCCGGCGCCACCGCGCACACCCGGACCACGCTGCTCGGCGGCGGGCCGCACACGGTGGTGATGGAGTACTACGAGAACGGCGGCGACGCGGTGGCGAAACTCGCCTTCCGGCAGACCGCCGAGGCAGCCGATCCACCGGACTGGACGGCCGAGTACTTCACCGGCATGGACCTGGCCGGTGCGCCCGCGCTGACCCGGCAGGACAGCACGATCGGCTTCGACTGGGGTGGCGGCGCACCCGCCGCAGGCCTGCCCGCCGACGGCTTCTCGGCCCGCTGGACCCGCACCGACACCCTGCCGGCCGGCATCTACCGGTTCGCCGGCCAGAGCGACGACGGCATCCGGGTCTGGCTGGACGGCGTCCCGATCGTCGACAAGTGGGTCAACCAGAACGACACGTTCAGCACCGACCGGCTGCTGTTCGACGGCCCCCACCAGATCCGGGTCGAGTACTTCGAGAACGGCGGCGGCGCCATCGCCCGGTTCGGCTACGAACGCGTCGGTGACGTCGGGCCGGTCGACACCTGGGCCGCCGAGTACTTCGACAACCGCGAACTGTCCGGCACCCCGGTGCTGACCAGGTCGGACGACGCGGTCGCGTTCGACTGGGGCGACGGCAGCCCCGGAGCGGCCGTCCCCGCCGACGGGTTCTCGGCCCGCTGGACCCGCACCGCCGACTGGGCGGCCGGCACGTACCGGTTCGCGGCGACCGGCGACGACGGGATCCGGGTGCTGCTCGACGGCGTCACGGTCGTCGACGGCTGGTCCGATCACGGCCCCACCACCTTCACCGCCGACGTCGAGGTCGCAGCCGGTGAGCACACCGTCGTCGTCGAGTACTACGAGGCGGGCGGCGGAGCGGTAGCACGATTCACGTCCCAGAGGGAGATCCCGTAATGGTGGAGGTAATCCCAGTCCGGCTGAAAGCACCGCCGGCGGTCACCGTCGTCGTGCCCACCCGCAACGAGGCGGACAACGTACGGCCCCTGGTCGAGCAACTGCGTGCCGCGCTCGGCGCCACCCCCAGCGAGATCGTCTTCGTCGACGACAGCGACGACCACACCCCGGAGGTCATCACCGCCCTGTCCGAGTCGGACCCGGAGGGCGTACGGCTGCTGCATCGGCCGCGAGGCGAACGGACCGGAGGCCTCGGGGGTGCGGTGACCGCCGGATTGGATGCGGCGCTCGCGCCGTGGGTCGTGGTGATGGACGGTGACCTGCAACATCCGCCGGCGACGGTGCCCGAACTGCTGGCCGCCGGGCAGGTCGACCAGGCCGACGCGGTCGTCGCCAGCCGCTACCGCACCCGCGGCCGGGTGACCGGTCTCGGCGGCGCCTTCCGGCGCATCGTCTCGCGCGCCTCCGGCACCCTTGCCAAGATCTTCTTTCCGGTCCGGCTGCGGGCGGTCACCGACCCGATGAGCGGATTCTTCGCGGTACGCCGGGACGCGCTCGACACCTCGTCGTTGCGGCCGAACGGGTACAAGATCCTGCTGGAGGTCGTGGTCCGCGGCCGGATGCGGCAGATCACC
The DNA here is from genome assembly GCF_040638175.1 of Actinoplanes sp. NPDC026670. Taxonomy (NCBI): domain Bacteria; kingdom Bacillati; phylum Actinomycetota; class Actinomycetes; order Micromonosporales; family Micromonosporaceae; genus Actinoplanes; species Actinoplanes sp. NPDC026670. The sequence continues at coordinate 83,675 of NZ_JBEZXU010000042.1, read as the reverse complement.
GAGGTGCCGTACACGTTCCAGCCGCGGCAGGCCGGGGAGAGCAAGGCGTCGCTGCGGGAGGGTGTGCGCTACCTGCGGCACCTGTCGTTGCTGCGGCTCGCCGCGGCCCGTCATCCGGTGTCGCCGCTGGGCCGGCTGGCCGGGTTCGCGCTGGCCGGGGCGGTCGGCACGGCGGTCAACTCGGCGGCGCTGTGGGCGCTCGGCGAGGTCGCCGGGCTGCCGTACCTGCTCGCCGCGTTCCTGGCCGTCCAGGTGGCGATCGTGTGGAACTTCGCGGTCATCGACAACCTGGTGATGCCACCCGGGGAGCACGCCAGGCGACGCCGGTTCGGCCGGTTCCTGCTGCTCAACAACACGCTCACGCCGGTTCACCTGGGCCTGCTCTACGGGCTCGTGCAACTGGCCGGGCTGCACTACCTGGAAGCGAACGTGCTGGCCATCGTGGTGGTGTTCATGCTGCGCTACGCGGTCACCAGCAACTGGGTGTACGGCGCTCCGGCCGGCGCGGGCGGTCTGGTGGTGGCGGTGCGCCGGGCGGTCGCCACCCGGCTGCTGATCGCCGTGGGGCTGACCGCGGTGGCGTTCCCGGCGCTCGCCGCGGACGTGTGGGACGGGCTGTGGAGCCGGGGCGCCGGGGTGCCGCTGCTGATCCCGGTGGCCGCCGCGGCCGCGCTGACCGCGAGCCGGATCCGGCCGTCCAGCTCCGAGCCCGACGTGCACGACCGGCAGGTGGACGGGCTGCTGGCCACGGTGTTCCTGACCGCCGGCGCGACCCTGCTGCTGCTCATGCCGGCCGACGGCTGGCTGGTTCCGGCGGCGCTGTCGTTCCTGGCCGGCGCGGCGATCCTGCTGGTCGGCACGCGTACCGTGGCCCGGCTGCGCTGGGCGCTGCTGCTGCCGCTGCTCGCGATCGCCGGGATCGCGCCGGCCGTCCGCGAGTCGGTGGACGCCGGCATCCGGGCGGTGGTCACCCTGCTCGGCCGCCCGTCCGGGCCGACCAGCAGCGGGGGCGGCCTGGTCACCGCACATCAGGGCGCCGAGTTGCTGCTGCCCGCGCAGCAGTTGCCCGGCCTGGCCCTGGCCGGCGGAGTGGCGTGTCTGCTGATCAGCGCGGTCGTCCTGTTCGGACCGGGCGTCAAGGCGCTGGCCCGGGCCGCGGTGGCGGCGCTGGCGCTGGCCGCGGTCACGGTCGGCTCGGTGCTGGCCGTGCTGCTCACCGGCCGCCTGTTCGGCCCGGCCGCGTTCGAGGTGGCGCGGCTGCCGGTCTTCACCGACGTGGTGCTGGCGCTGACCGTCGCGGTCTTCGTGACCCGCTGGTCGCCGGCGCCCGCCCCGGTCACGACCGTCCGGCAGTATCTTCCGCGGGGCCGGTTCGCGCTGGCCGCGCTGGTGGCGATGGCCGTGGTCCTGCTGGGCAGCGCCCGATGAGCGCGGATTTCTCGGCCCGGGTCGTGCTGTCCCGGATGCAGCGGGCCGGCCTGATCGTGGGACTCGTCCTGATCACGGTGTGGGCGGTGCTGCGGCCGATGGCGGTGCTCCAGACCGTGGTGGCGATCGTGACCGTCGCCTACGGCGCGGCGATCGTCTTCCGGGTGGTGCTGGTGTGGGCGTCGACCCGGGGCGAGCACCTGATCCGGGTCAGCGACGAGGAGGCCCGCGCGGTTCCCGACCACGAGCTGCCGGTCTACACCGTGCTGGTGCCCGCCTACCGGGAGCCGTCGGTGATCGGGCTGCTGATGTCCCATCTGGGCGCGCTGGAGTACCCGGCCGGCAAACTGGAGATCATCCTGCTGCTGGAGGAGGACGACCGGGAGACCATCGAGGCCGCCGAGGCGGTGGCGACCGCCGATCACGTACGGATCCTGGTGGTGCCCGAGTCGCAGCCGAAGACCAAGCCGAAGGCCTGCAACGTCGGGCTGGAGCAGGCGACCGGCGAGTTCGTGACGATCTACGACGCCGAGGACATCCCGGATCCGCTGCAACTGCGCCGGGCGGTGGTGGCGCTGCGCCGGCTCGGTTCGTCCTATGTGTGCCTGCAGGCGGAGCTGGGCTACTTCAACGTCGACCAGAACCGGATCACCAAGTGGTTCGCGCTGGAGTACGCCACCTGGTTCCGGTCGCTGCTGCCGGGTCTGGTGGCGCTGCGGATGCCGATCCCGCTGGGCGGCACCAGCAACCACTTCCGGGCCCGGGAGCTGCGTGAGCTCGGGGCGTGGGATCCGTACAACGTGACCGAGGACGCCGATCTGGGCATCCGGCTGGCCCGTTCCGGATACCGGGTCGGGGTGCTGCACTCGGTCACGCTCGAAGAGGCGAACTCGGACTTCATCAACTGGATCAAGCAGCGCAGCCGCTGGTACAAGGGCTACCTGATGACCTGGCTGGTGCATCTGCGGTCACCGCGGGCCACCGCCCGGCAGCTCGGCTGGCGCGGGATCCTCTGCCTCAATCTGTTCGTCGGCGGCACCCCGCTCGCCGCGCTGCTGAACGCGGTGCTGTGGGCGACCACGATCCTCTGGTTCCTGGACCGGCCGCCGGTCATGGAGGAGATCTTCGTGCCGCCGTTCTACTACCTGGGCGTCATCTGCCTGGTCTTCGGGAACGCCACGGTGATCTATCTGAACGTGCTGTCGGCCCGCACGATGGACCGGCCCGACCTGCTCGGCACGGCCCTGCTGTCCCCCGGGTACTGGGCGATGATGAGCCTGGCCGGGGCCAAGGCGGCCTGGCAGCTCGTGTTCAAACCGTCCTACTGGGAGAAGACGACGCACGGCCTCCACCTGCCTTCCGCCAAGGAGCCGGCTGATGTCAGTTGACGTCCTCACCCGTACCGTCAAGGCATCTAAAAGGTCTTTTGTCTTTTATGCCGTTGTCTATGTCGCGATGGCGGTGTGGTTCTGGCAGAGCGATCTCGTGCCGGGCGACTCGGCGAGCCGGGTGGCGAACGCCTGGTACACGCTGTTCAGCCGGGATCCGCACCTGGCCGCCATCGGCTTCGTCTGGAACCCGCTGCCGTCGCTGATCCTGCTGCCGTTCCTGCCGCTCGGGCTGATCTTCCCGGCGCTCACCCAGCAGGGCCTGCTCGTGGTGCTGGTCTCGGCGGCGCTGATGACGGCGACCGTCGCGGTACTGCACGACGTGCTGCGCCGCTCGGAGGTGCCGCGGACCGCCCGGCTCGTGCTGACCGGCGCGTTCGCGCTGCATCCGATGATCGTCATCTACTCCGGCAACGGGATGAGCGAGGCCTGCTTCCTGCTCTGCCTGATGCTGGCGGTGCGGGCGCTGGTCATCTGGCTCGCCGACGGCCGCGCCGAACAACTCGTGCCGCTCGGCCTCGCCATCGGGCTCGCCTACGGCGCGAGATACGAGGCGCTCGCCCCGGCTGCCGCGGTCCCGGTTCTCGTCTTCCTGACCACCTTCGTCCGTACGCCCGGCGACCGCCCCCGCCGGATCGCGCTGGCCCGCACCGACGCGGTCCTCGCCGGGCTGCCCGGGCTGCTGGCGGTGATCCTGTGGGCGCTGGCCGGCAAACTGATCGTCGGGCAGTGGTTCGCCACGTTCTCCTCCCAGTACGGCAACTCGGCCCAGGTGTCCGCGAACGCCACCGGGATCAGCTCGGTGACCGGCGACGACCTGCCCGGCCGGATCGGCTACTGGGTGCAGCAGATGGCCGGCCTGGCCCCGCTGTTCCTGCTGGTCCTGGCGGCGGCGCTGGCGATGGCCTGGCGGCGGCGCGATCCGCGGGTGCTGGCCGCGTTCACGGTCCTCGGGTCGGTGCTGGCGTTCGACGGGCTGGCCTTCCTGTCCGGCACGTCGTTCGGGTGGCTGCGGTTCCACATCACGGTCATCCCGCTCACCGTGCTGCTGGCCGGGCACCTGATCGCGGCCCGGCCCCGGCCGGTGGTCGTGCCGGTCGCGCTCGCCGCGGCCCTGATCTCGATCCCGGCCACCCTGGTCACGCTCGGGCAGCCGGCGCTGGCCCGGGAGGAGTCGGAGTGGTTCACCGCCGACGGCGCGGACCGGACCCGGGGGCTCACCCTGGTCAACCGGCAGGTGGCCGCCGACCTGGACGCGATGGAACTGCCGGACGGCGCGGTCCTCACCGACGCGGCCTACGCCTTCGGTGTGGTGCTGGCCAGCGACCGCCCACGGCAGTTCGTGATCACCCCGGACCGGGACTTCGCCGCCACGGTCGCCGACCCGGCCGGCAACGGGGTGCGGTACCTGCTGCTGTCCGCCCAGGGGGCGGCCGACGCGGTCCGGCTGCGGGCGCCGGTCAGTGCCGCGCCGGAACGGAGCTGGCACGACCCCCGGGGTGGCCTGCAATGGACTCTCGTCCCGGTTCGGTGATCAGGCCGCGGCCGGTCCTCAGCCGGCCAGCTCCTTGATCAGGCTGCGATAGGTCTCGAAGGCCGGTTTCGGGCGGTAGTCCGAGGTCATCAGGCCGAACTGGAACATCGGGTCGTCGACGGCGCTGTCGGCGTCACGGAGCGCGAAGTGCTCGTAGGTGTCGATGTTCAGCTCGGCGGCGGCCGCGACGACGGCCCGCACCACGGTCTCCAGCACCTCGGCCTGACGTTCGGGTGGCCGGCCGCTTGCGGTCGGCCACCCGTGCTCGGTGACGTGCACCGGCACCGACCCGGGAATCCCGCCCGCGCCCAGGCTCTCCGCCCGGAAGTGCCGGAGCACCCCGGCGACCGTCCCGGCGAACGACCCGGCCGGGACAGGCCGGAAGACGTCCGGGAAGAAGTCCAGCCCGACATAGTCGAGCGCATCCCGGAACTCGGCGCCGCCGGCCCGCCCGAGCCCGGTCCAGTACGCCTGACCGGGGTCGAAGGCGAGCGTCGAGTTGCAGCCGACCAGCACGTCCACCCCGAGCCGGGCCACCTCGTCGCGGGCCGCGAGCACCCCCTCGATCAGGGCCCGCCGCACCGCCGGGAACTCGCCGTCACCACCCGGGCCGGCGTTGTCCGGCTCCTCGGTGATCTGCACCTTGGCCAGCACCGCCGCGTGCCGGCGGATCCGCTCGCGGACGAACCCGAGCCAGCCGGCCAGGTCCTCCCCCGGCTCCCGGAAACACAGCACCAGGTCGAGGCGGCGGCGGCCGGTCGCATACCGCTCGGGGCCGGGTGGCGCCTGGGGCAGACCCGGCGACGCGTCGCTGTAGTGCAGGTAGCCGCGCACCAGGAACGGCTGGTCGCCGTGCAGATCGTCGAGGGCCGCGCTGATCCGCCGGGGGTCCTCCGCCGGGCCGTCGGCCGCGATGGAGAGACCACCCGGGTAGATACCGAAGTCGATGGGCATGCGACGACCGTACCGAAAAACTTGGTGTCACTCCAAATTTTGGGTGACGCTAGGATTCGGGCGTGGGCCTTCGTGACGAGAAGAAGCAGGCGACCCGGACCGCGATCGCCGACTCCGCGCTGGAGCTGTTCCTGGCGAAGGGGTTCGACCGGGTCACCGTGGCCGAGGTGGCCCGCGCCGCGAACGTGTCGGTGAACACGGTCTTCAACTACTTCCCGACCAAGGAGGACCTGCTCTTCGACCGCCAGGACGAGGTGGTGCGGCGGCTCGCCCGGGCCGTGCACGACCGGGCCGGCGGCGAGAGCCCGGCCGCCGCGGTGTGCCGCGCGTTCCTCGGCCGGCTGGACCGGGACGACCCGACACTCGGCCTGCGGCCCGGGGCGGAGCGGTTCTGGCGGATCGTCGACGAGAGCCCGGCCCTGCTCGCCCGGGTACGGATGCTGCGCGAGCTCACCGAGGACGCCCTCGCCGAGGCCCTGCCGTCCGGCTCCCGCCTGGCCGCCGCCGTCATCGCGGCCGCCGACCACGCGCTGCACGCCGAGATCCGGCGGCGGGTCACCCGGGGCGAGCCCGCACCCGCCATCCGGGCGGCGATCCGCGCCGACGCCGAGCGGGCATTCTCGGTCATCGACGCCCTCGCCTAGCGTTCCTCCCGATACGCCTCATTCGCCCCATCGCCCGGATGGTGTCGGAACACTGACACCCGGCCTGCGCGCGCCGGACGGACGATGGCCCACGCCCTGGTCACAGTGGATAGTCGTATCGGTGCACAGAGTTACCAAGCTCGATTTCCGGTAGTCCGCACCGGCTACTCTCGACAGAGCTCCTGACCTGCGTAAACACATCTTTAAAACGGGGTGAAGGCATGGCCGCGGTGGGAGAGGTCGTCGGGGGACGTTATCGACTCGTCCGCCCGCTCGCCTCAGGTCACATGAGTCGCATCTGGTTGTCCGTCGACGAGAAGACCGACGAATACGTCGTGGCCAAACACTGCGCCCTCCCGCACGGCCTCACCATCGGTCAGCAGGAGCTCCTGCGGGACTGGGCGCTCCCGGAAGCGGCCGCCGCCTCCCGTGTCGAACACCCCAACGTGATCCGGACCCACGACGTGCTGCCGTCCTGGGACGGCCCGTGGATCATCATGGAGTACCTGCCGTCCCGTTCCCTGCACCAGATGATCGACGAGTCCGGCCCGCTGTCGCCGGTCCGCGTCGCCCGGATCGGCCTGCTGCTGGTGTCCGCGCTGCGGGCGGCCGGTCGCGCCGGAGTGCTGCACCTCGACGTCAAACCGGGCAACGTGCTGATCACCGGCGAGGGCCGGGTGGTGCTCACCGACTTCGGCCCGGCCGTCACCCCGAACGGCATCCGCACCCTCGCCGACGCCGGGATCGTGCTCGGCTCCCCGAAATACATCGCGCCCGAACGCATCTACGACCACGCCACCGACGAGCGGTCCGATCTGTGGTCCCTCGGGGCGACCCTCTACCACGCCGTCGAGGGCCGGCCGCCGTTCCTGCGCCCCACCACCGCCGAGGTGCTGCGTGCCGTCGGCTTCTCCCGGCCCGACCCGCCACGCCGGGCCGGGCCACTCGCGCCGGTGCTGGCCGGCCTGCTGCGCCGCGACCCGACCGACCGGCTGACCGTCACCGGCGCCGAATGGGCGCTGCGCGGCGTCATCGAGGCGAGCCGCCGCAAGCCGCGCTCGACGGCACGCCGCCGGATCCCGGCCATCGTCGCCGCGGTCGCCGTCACCACGACCCTCACCGCAGTCGCGGCCACCGCCCAGGGCGAGACCCGCGCGCGTACGGGCAACGCCGCCATCACCAGCACCACGCCCGTTCACACCGGCCGGCCGGCCCCGGCCGTCGCCCATCCAGGACAGGGCCCCGCTGCCGGAACCGGCCTGGCCGGCACAGCCGGTGCGGGCGACCTCGACGGCACAGCCCCGGGCGGCCCGGCCCGGCCGGCGGACCCGGCCGACGGCAAGGGCCCGGAGGATCCGCCGCCGGACGGGCACACCTGGTGGGACAGCCCGGAGGGGTACCGGGTGGCGGTGCCGTCCGGCTGGCGCCGCGACGAGGTCCCGGGCGGGCTGGCCTTCCGCTCCGACCGGAACCGCACCCTGCTCGGCATCACGGCACTACCCGAACCCCCGTCGGACGTGGTCGCCGAACTGGAGATCGCCGAGATGGAGACCCACCTGCCGGGCTACCACCGCCTGCGCCTCGAAGCCCTTCCGAGCCCGCTGGCAGCCATCTGGGAGTACACGTTCCAGGACCCGGACGGCACCGCCATGCGCTCACTACGCCGCATCACGAACATCGGCGGCCGCTCGTACGTCCTGGAGTGGCAGTCCACCCGCAAGGCCTGGACAGACCAGCTGCCCGGCTTCACCGTCGTGCTGGCCTCGTTCACCGCCCACCCCTGACCGGCCGGGCAGGAAGGCGGGACGGGTCAGCCGTACTCCCGGATCAGGTTCGGCATCACCTCGGCGACCTTGTGCAGCAGATCGTGCGCGGTGAAGGGTTTCTCGATGAAGGCGATGTCGCCGTCGAGCACGTGGGTGGTGCCGAGGAGGCCGTTGCTGTAACCGGACATGTAGAGGACCGGCAGGGCGGGCGCCGCGTCGTGGACGAGTTCGGCGAGGCGGCGGCCGGACATCTCCGGCATGATCACGTCGGTCAGCAGCAGGTCGCAGCCGTACTGCCGGAAGAGGGTCAGCGCCTGCGGGCCGCCGGTGGCGGTGAGCACGTGGTAGCCGCCGTTGACGAGGATCCGGGTGACCACCCGGGCCAGGGCCGGCTCGTCCTCGACGACCAGAACGGTCCGGCCGTCGCCGGACGGCGGGTCGTCCTGGCGCAGGACCGCGGGGACCCCGGCGCCGGTGGCGACGGCCATCGGCAGGTAGATGCGGAACGTGGTGCCGACACCCGGTTCGGAGTAGACGTTGATGCTGCCGCCGGCCTCGGCCACGATGCCGTAGACCGTGGACAGCCCCAGGCCGGTGCCCTGACCTCGGGGTTTGGTGGTGTAGAAGGGTTCGAAGATGTGCGCCGCCACGTCCGCGGTCATGCCTTCGCCGGTGTCGCTGACCAGCAGGCGGGCGTAGGTTCCGGCGGGCAGCGGGGGCTGCATGTCGAGTTCGCCGCCGTCCAGGGCCGCGGTGTTGGCCTCCAGGACCAGGGTTCCGCCGTCCGGCATCGCGTCGCGGGCGTTGATCGCCAGATTGAGCAGCACCTGCTGGAGCTGGCCGGGGTCGGCGTGGACCAGCACCGGGGCCGGGGACGGCACCATGATCAGGTTGATGTGCTCGCCGATGGTGCGGCCGAGCATGGCGTGGACTTCGGCGAGGCCGGCGTTCAGGTCGACGTCCTGTGGCTGGATGGTGTCGCCGCGGGTGAAGGTCAGCAACTGGCGGGTCAGGTTGATGGCCCGGTCGGCGGCGCTGCGGACATGCTTCAGGTCGGCGGCCAGGGCGTCGTTGCCGGTGGCCGCCTCGGCGGCGAAGTCGGTGTAGTTCACGATGATCGCCAGGATGTTGTTGAAGTCGTGCGCCACCCCGCCGGCCAGTTTGCCGAGGCTCTCCATCCGCTGGGCCTGGTGGGTGCGCTCCTCGACGGCCCGCTGCCGTTCGGCTGCCTCCTTGATCGCGGTGACGTCCCGGACCACCGCGGAGAACCCGATCGGCTGCCCGAACCGGTCCCGGATCAGGGCCACACTGAACGACGCCTCGACCGGGGTGCCGTCCTTGCGGAAACGGCGTGTCTCGTACGACACGTTCCGTTCGCCGCCCCGGATCCGCCGCATCATCTCCCGCTGCTCCACCGCGCCGGCGTCGTCGGTCAGCACCCGCGCGTGTCTCCCGAGGACCTCGGCGGCGGCCCAGCCGAAGATCCGTTCGGCGCCCCGGTTCCAGGCGGTGAGGATGCCGTCCAGGTCGGTGCCGATGATCGCGTCGTCGGTGTGCTCGACGACCGCCTCCAGGGTGGCCCGGTGCGCATCCGCCTCGTCCTGGAGCCGTTCCCGCTGCGGATCCGGGTAGATCGCGCCGGCCGGCGACCGGCTGCGCCGCCGGACCGTCCAGTAGTAGAGGCCGGCCACGCAGGTAACCAGGTTCCAGCAGGCCAGCGCCCACACCCAGGACCGGTTGAGCTCGGTGACGGCGAGGTACGCGTGCATGCCGTGCCCGACCGCGGCGGTCAGGAAGATCAGTGCCGTGGCCACCGCGAGCAGGTTGCGCCGCAGCCGGCCGGCTCGCACGACCGGCACCGCGATGACCACCGTGATCGCCGCGTAAGTGATCATGGTCCCCAGATTGCCGAGCAGAAAAAGCTGTTCCGGCACGGTCGTCATATCGGACGCTGTTCGGTCATGCTGAGGGCCGAACCGTCTGTGGGGGGATAGTGCGAGTCGGAATCACCGGGGTGGGCGCCCATCTGCCGGAGCGGGAGGTCACCACGACCGAACTCCAGGACCGGATCGGGAAGCTCCCCCGCGGCCTGCTCGCCCGGCTCACCGGCATCGAACGCCGGCGGATCGCGGCCGACCACGAGTACGCCTCCACGCTCGGCCTGCACGCCGGCCGCAACGCCCTCGCCTCGGCCGGCCTGCACCCGTCCGACGTCGACCTGCTGCTGTTCGCGTCAGCCAGCCGGGACATGGTGGAGCCGGCGACGGCGCACATCCTCCAGGACTCGCTCGGCACCCGGGCGCACGCGCTCGACGTCACCAACGCCTGCAACAGCTTCGTCAACGGGATCGACCTGGCCCGGTCGATGATCCTGGCCGGGCGGGCGCGGCGGGCGCTGGTCGTCACCGGTGAGACGCCGAGCCGGGTGATGCGGCCACGGGTGTCGGGGCTGGCCGAGGCGCGGCGGGCGTTCGCCGGGTACACGTTCGGCGACGCCGGGGCGGCGGTGGTCGTGGCGCCGGTCGAGCGGGGCGGGATCATCGACGTCGACACCGAGACGCACTCGGAGCACTGGCGGGTCGGCGGGATCCCGGGCGGCGGGTCACGGCATCCGCGGGGCGAGGAGCACACCTACTTCACCGGCGACGGGCACCGGCTGCGCGGGGTGTTCGAGACGATCGGGGCGAGCATCCTGGACCGGGTCCGGGAGCGCACCGGGATGGCGTTCACCGATTACGCCCGGATTCTCGTACACCAGGTGACGATGCCCTACCTGGAGAAGTTCATCGAGGTCACGGGCGTGCCGAAGGACCGGCTCGACGTCACTGTCACCTCGTTCGGGAACATGGCCAGCGCGACCCTCGGCGTGCAGCTCAGCCGGATCCACCCGCAACTCACGACCGGGGACCGGGTGCTGTTCATCGGGCTCGGCGGCGGTGTCAGCATGATGACGATGGTGTGGGAACGGTCATGACCCGGTTGTGGGTGGTGGTGCCCGCCTACAACGAGGCCGCCCGGATCAGCGCCACCCTGTACGCCCTGGCCGCCCAGACCGACACCGACTTCACCCTGCTCGTCGTCGACAACGGCTCCACCGACACGACCGTCGCCGCGGTCGAGGCGTTCCGTGCGTGCGCGCCGTTCCCGATGCGGGTGCTCGCCGAGCCCGAGAAGGGTGTCGGCTGCGCGGTCGACACCGGGTTCCGGCACGCCATCGCGGCGGGGGCGGAGCTGCTGGCGCGTACCGACGCCGACTGCCTGCCCCGGCCCGGCTGGGTGGCGGCGGCCCGGGCCGCGCTCGACGGCGGCGCCGGGCTGGCCTGCGGACGGATCACGGCCCGCCGGGACGAGCACGGTCCGGCCGGGCGGGCGGTGTTCGGGCTGCTGGTGGCGCTGGCGGCGGCGTTCGGGCGGATCCGGCCGGCGCACCGGGACAGCGGGTTCCGGGCGCCCTACCGGATGCACGCCGGCAACAACATGGCGATCACCGCGGCGCTTTACCTGGAGTGCGGCGGGATGCCGCGGCGGCCGTCGCCGACTGACCGGCTCTTCCTCAACCGGGTCCGCCGGACCACCTCATCGATCACCCACAGCCGGTCGATGGTGGTGGAGAACTCGACCCGGCGGCTGCGGGCGTACGGGGTGCTGCGGACCGCCCGCTGGTACCTCGACCGTGGCAGTGGCGCCCTGACCCCGGACCCACGATGAGGGGAGCCCCTTGCTCGACGCGCTGAGCACCGGCCGGCTGTCCGGTCCGGCCCTGATCCGCGGGCGGAGAACCGTCTCCGGCGAGGACCTGACCGGGCTCCGCGACCGGTACGCGACCGCCCTGCACGCCCGTGGCCTGGGCGCCGGCGACACGCTCGGGCTGGCGATCCGCCCCGGGCCACGCGCGGTGGCCATGGTGCTCGCGGCTTACCGGCTGGGCGTACGGGTGGCGCTGCTCGACCCGACCGCCGGCCCGGACGTGCTCACCGCCCGGTTGTCGCTGGCCCGGCCGGCCCTGATCGTCGCCGACGCGGCCGCCCAGGCGGTCGCCGGATGGGCCGCCCCGCTGGCCCGCCGGGCCGGGCTGGCACTGCCCGACTTCACCGGGCTCGGCCCGACCGTGACCGTCGGCGCCCGGCTGCCCGGCAACGCCCCGGCTCTGGAACTGAAACCCGGCCCGGTGCCGCCCGCCTACGACGGCGACGGCGACGCGGTGATCATCTTCACCTCCGGGACCACCAGCAGCCCGCGCGCGGTGGTGCACACCCGGGGCGGGCTCGACACCGGACTGCGGTCGGTGGCCGACCTGGTCCGGCCGGTCGCCGGGGTTCCGGTGCTCGGCGGCACGTTCTTCGTGATGGTGCCGTCGCTGGCCGCCGGCGCGCCGGTCGCCACCCCGGAGCGCCGGCCGCGGGCGCTCGCGAAGCAGGTCACCGGGCTGCGGCCGCAGGCCGTCTATCTCACGCCGCCGCAGTTGCGGGCCGCGCTCGACGGCGGGGTGCCGTTCGCCGGGCGGGTCTACAGCGGGTCGGCGCCGGTGTCGGCCCACCTGCTCGACCGGGTACGGGCCGCCGGGGCCGACGAGGCCTGGGGGGTCTACGCGCTGACCGAGGTGTTCCCGGCGGCCGCCGTCGAATCCCGGGACAAGAGCGCCTGGCCCGGCGACGGCGACCTCGTCGGCGACCTGCTCCCCGGCGTGCGCGGGCGAGTCGGCGACGACGGGCAGCTGCTGCTCGCCGGCGCCGGAGTGTGCGACCGGTACCTCGGCGCGGAACCCCACGAGTGGGTCGCCACCGGCGACATCGCCACCCTCTCCGATCGGCGGGTGGTGCTCGGCGGACGCAGCAAGGACATGATCCTGCGCAACGCCGAGAACATCTATCCCGGCCTGTACGAGCCGTCGCTGCACGTTCCCGGCGTTTCGCTCGCGGTCCTCGTCGGGGTGCCGGCCGGCGACGGCGACGAGCACGTGGTCGCGATCGTCGAGACCACACCCGGCGCCGACCGGGCCGGCGTCGAGGCCGCGCTGCGCGGGCCCCTCGACCGGATGGGCTCGGCGCGTCCGGACCGTGTCATGTTCGCTGCGGTGCCCCTTGCGGGGCGATCCCGCAAACCCGACCGGAACGCTGCGGCTTCGCTCGCCTCATCGATACCCCATCAGCGGGTACGGCCATGAGCACCCGATCCTCCGGATCCCCGAGCAGGCCGAAGCCGTGACCAGGAAGCTCACACCAGCCCGGCGGCGAGGTGGCGCCGTGCGCACGCGTGTCACGCCGGATACCGGCGGGGCGGCGCGGTGACCGTGACTCCCGGCGCGGCTTCCGGGCCTGCCGGCGGCGGCTCGGTCATCGCGGTCGTCGTGCCCGCCTACAACGAGGGCGGGTCGATCGGGGCGACCCTGGCAGCGCTCGGGCGGCAGACCGATCAGGGCTTCCGGCTGATCGTCGTCGACAACGCGTCCACCGACGACACCGTCGACGTGGTGCGCCGCTTCGCCGGGACCGTCACGTTCCCGGTGGAGATCGTCACCGAGCCCGAACGCGGCGCCGGCACCGCGGCCGACACCGGATTCCGGCACGCCATCACCACCGGCGCCGAACATCTGGCCCGCACCGACGCGGACTGCCTGCCCTCGCCCGACTGGGTGGCGACGCTCCGGGCGTACCTGAGCAACGATTTTGATCTTGTCTGTGGCCGCAGTGTCCCGCGCCGCGACGAACAGCCGACCTGGACCGAACGCCATGTCTTCCCGGCCGCCGTGCGGCTGGCCGCGGTGTACGGCCGCTACCGCAAGGCGCACCGGGCGCCGGTGTATCGCAGCCCGTATGTCCTGGTCCACGGGCACAACCTGGCCCTGACCGCGTCCCTCTACGTGCGGTGTGGCGGCACCGCGCGGGAGGCGCTGGAGGACGGCTCCGAGGACGTGACCCTCCTCAACCGGGCCCGCCGCGTCACCACCCGGATCGTCCGCGCCGAGGACCTGGTCGTCGAATCCAGCCTCCGGCGGCTGCGCGCGTGGGGCGCCCGCCGGACCCTGCTCTGGTACTGGGACCGCCGCTACCGCCCGGCCACGCCGTCGCAGGTCCACGTCCGCTGACCGCCTCACCCCTCGCACTCTCCCCATCGCGGTCGCCCATCCACCCCTCTCCCTCGCGGCCCTCCATCGCGGCCTCTCCGCCGCAGCCCCATCGCGCGCTGGATTGACCTTGGCCGTGAAGCGAACGATGATCGCGTTTTCTGGACGGGATGCGGGGTAGGGAACCGAGATGTCGCAGGCACGGGCTCGCCGCCGGGACCGGCAGGTCTACCTGCGCAGCCACCCGATCCTGTTCGCCCTCATGGCGGCCACCCGCCGCTGGCCGGCCACACGAATCGGCATGACCGTTCTGGCCCACTCACGCTCCGCATTCACCGACGGCTTGACCCGGGTGCCGCTGGACCGCACCGCCGAGGGCACCACAGGCGGCGCGGCCGGGCGGCTGGCCGGCGGCGGACTGCTGTTCGACCAGGAGGGCGACGACCATCGCGGCTCCCGGCGCGGCCTGGCCGAATCCCTCGGCGCCGACGGGGTGGACCGATTGCGCCCGGTATGGACCGACGTGCTGGACCGACGCCTGAAACCACTGGCCGACGGCACCCCGATCGACCTGGTCGAGGTGGCCGCCGAACTCTCCGGCGCCACCGCCGCCGCCCTCCTCGACCTGAACGTCGATCCGCTGGAACTGGCATCCGCAGCCCGTGCCGCCGCCGCGGCCGGCGCCCGTGAACACCTGCCCGGCCTGCCCTTCCCCAGCCGCCGCCGAGCCGCCGAACAGGCCGCCGCCCACCTCAACGCCCTGCTCTCACCGATCTCCGCGAGCGGCTCCGGGCCGGGCGGTTCCCAGGCGCCCGCGACCGGCACCGGCGCGAACGACTCCCGATCGGCCGCGACCGGCTACGGACTCGGCGACTCCCGATCGGCCGCGGACGGCTCCGGGGTGGGCGACTCCCGGTCGGCCGCGAGCGGCTCCGGGCTGGCCGCGATGCTGGCGGTGGCCGCGATCAACACGACGGTCGCCGGATTGCCGCGAGCGGCGGCCTGGTGCGCCGACGCAGACCTCTGGGAGTACGCCGAAACCGCCCCCGAAGCATTGACCAGCGAACTTCTCCGCGTAACCGCCCCCACCCCACTGCTCCCCCGGGTCGCCGCCGCCCCCGGCACGATCGCCGGCCGCCCGGTCCACCAAGGCGACCGTCTGATTCTGATCACCCGGCACGCGGTCGACGCCCACCACCGTGACCCGTTCCCCACCCACCCGGCCCCACCCCAGGTGGCTCAACTGGTCTTCGGCGCCGGCCCACACGCCTGCCCCGGCGCCCGCCTGGCCCGAGCCCAGCTGACCGACGCGCTGACCGCCCTGGCCCCCTACCGCCCACAGGTCACGAGAGCACGCGCCGACCGAAGAAGCGCCCTGCCCAGCTGGTCCACCCTGATCCTCACCCCCACCACCAAGCCGACGCGCCCCACTTGACCGGGACCCACGGTCCGACACGAGCCACACATGACCACGCAACCCGCACCACCCGGCAGCGTGGTGACCCACGGTCCGACACGAGCCACAGATGACCACGCGAACCGCACAACCGGCAGCGGGGTGACCCGCGGTTCGAATCGAGCCACAGATGACCACGCGAACCCCGCCACCCGGCAGCGTGGTGACCCACGGTCCGAAGCCAGCGAGGTGCCGCCTCTGGCGGCTGGGACAGCGCGGCTGCCGGGGCGTGCCGGCCTCAGGACGGCTGGGACAGCGGTGTGCGGGCCGGCGGAAAGCTGCGGGTCAGGTAGGTGGCTCGGCGGTCCGGGGTGGTGGCCAGGTCGGTGGCGGTTCGGGCGAGGAGTTTGGCCGCGTGCAGCAGGGCCTCGTCGGCGGCCGGGGTGGCGGCGGCCGCGGCGAACTCGTGGGTGTGTGGCATGGCCGTCACGCCCCGCAGGCCGATCATCGGGTGGATGGACGGGACGGTGTGGCTGACGTTGCCCATGTCGGTGGAGGCGGCGCTGAAACCGCCCGGCAGCGGGACCGCGGCGCGGCCGAACGCCGGCAGGTGACTGCCGTAGCGTTCGATCAGCCAGGCGTCGTTGCGCAGGTCGAGGTAGTCGGGTTCGGTGCGGCGGAACTCGACTGTCGCGCCGGTGGCCAGGGCGCCCGCCTCGAAGCAGGCGTGGACCCGGCGGCGCAGGGTGTCCAGCCGGCCGGCGTCGGGGGTGCGGACCTCGTACTCGAGGACGCTGCGCTCGGGGATGATGTTCGTCTTCTCACCGCCGGAGCTGACGAAACCGGCGATCCGGTAGCCGGGCGGGGTCTGCTGGCGGAGCAGGCCGACCGCCACCTGGGCGACGACCGCGGCGTCGGCGGCGTTCACACCGTCCCACGGGGCGCCGGCGGCGTGGGCGGGACGGCCCTGGAACGTCACCGCGAAACGGCTGCACGCCTGGGTGCTGTCGCCGGCCCCGGCCGTATCGACGGCCGGGCCGGGGTGGGCCATCATCGCCACTGTCACGTCGTCGAAGGCGCCGCGTTCCAGCATCAGCTGTTTGCCGGCGCCGCTCTCCTCGGCCGGGGTGCCGATCAGGGCGATGCGGAAGCCGTAGCGGTCGGCGGCGGCACGCAACGCGATCGCCGCGCCGGCCGACGACGCGCAGATGATGTTGTGGCCGCAGCCGTGGCCGATGCCGGGCAGGGCGTCGTACTCGGCGCAGATCCCGATCGTCAGCTCGCCCTCGCCGTAGGTGGCGAGCAGGGCGGTCGGCAGTTCGCAGACACCCTCGGTGACGGCGAACCCGGCCTCGCCCATGATCGCCGCGAGCTTCGCCGCCGAGGCGTGCTCCTCGAACGCGATCTCGGGTTCGGCATGCAGGCTGTGACTGAGCCCGATCAGCCGGGCCTGCCATTCGTCCACCGCGACATCGGTCACCAGCGACATCCCGTCATCGTAAGCCGGACCGTGCGGGACGGCACGTGCACACGGCGGCGGCATGCGGCCGGGCAGACCGGCGGGACGGCCGGCCTGCCCGGTGGACGGGAGCGTCAGTCGCGGGTGGCGCGCCGACGGGTCAGGAGCAGGGAGAGCAGACCGGCCAGGATCAGGCCGGCTCCGGCGAACCCGATGACCGTCACATCGGCTCCGGTCAAGGCGAGAGTGCTTCCCCCCGTACCAGAGGAGGGGTTGCCGGAATCGGAAGGGACCGCGGCCGGGACCGGAACGTCGTCGGCGGGGGCGGAGGCGCTGGACGAAGCCGAAGGCGAGGTGTCCACATCGACGTCGGTGTCGGTGCCGTCGTCGGTGCCGGTGTCGGTGTCGGTGTCGTCCGGCTGGTCCGGGAGCGGAGTCGGCTGGCGCGGCCCCGGCTTCTGCGGCCGATCGGCCGCGTCGGGCGCGCAGGCGGTGACCGACAGCTGCCCGAGGGCGACGTCGAGCAGGTGGCTCATGCCGAGTTTGACCTCGATGCGCAGGGTCGGCGCCTCGGCCGACACCTGGCGGCCGCGCTGGTTCTCCCGGGCCTCACCGAGGGTGACGCGAACCTCGAGCGCGGCCGGCGGCCCCTGCCGGACGCCGCTGAGCAGGCCGAGCGACACGCTGGCGCCGGGGTCCTTGAGCACCTGCGCGGGCCGGCCGGCGGTGGTGATCCGCAGCACCGCCGGGCGGTAGTCGACGCCGGTCTCGCCGGGGCGGCTGCCGGCGACGACCTCGAGGGCGGGCTGGTTGACCACCTTGATCGAGATCTCCTGCGGCGTGCCGTGGAAGAGGCTCAGGTCGCCGAGGGCGACAGCGGCGCCGGATCGTACGCCGACCCGCCCGTTCCGCAGGTCGACCAGGTCGGTCGCGCTCTGCACGGAGCCGGTCGGCCCGATCCGCAGCAGGCTGGTCGGGCGGCCGCCGGCGTTGATCGCCCCGTCCAGCACGGACAGCCCGCTGAGCATGGTCACCGCCCGGGTCAGGGCGCCGGTCCGGCCGCAGCGGTAGGCGTCGTCCCAGGTGGCGTACGCGGTCGACCGGCCGGCGGCGGTGGTGGCGAGCCCGGCGGCGTGGAAGGCGGCGAGGTCCTTCTCGTCGGGCCGCCCGGCACCGGGCGCGGCATGCCGGGCGCCGGCGCCACCGCCGGGGAGGCCGAGGACGCGGGCGTCGGCGTGGCGGCCGGAGGCGATGCTGCGGTACGGCCGTGCGGCGCTGTCCACGGTGCCCTCGGCGCTGGCGAGCCGCACGTCGGCCAGGGCGGGCATGCCTCTGGCGAGTGGGCCTGGATCCAGGACGGCGATCTTCGCGAGGTCGGCCCGGGAACGTGCGGTGAAGTCTCCGGCGCAGTCCCGGGGTGTCGTGGCGGCCACCGGTGCGGCGGGCACGGCGAGCGCGGCGGCCACCAGCGCGTGCAGAGCGATCGGCATGAGATCCCTTCCGAAAGGGGCGGGTTGTCCGATCTCTCATCGCCTTGCACAGTTTGCTAGGTACGGGGCTTTACGACCTCTTTCACAGTGAGCATCTATGCGCAAACCAGACAGTTCCTCCGTTAACCGCCTATCTCAACGATCGTCGCCCCCGGTGGTCACCGGTCCGCTGTCAACTGCCGGCCCACCGGCCGCGAGCTGCGGAAACTTGGCGTCGAAGGCGGGCCGCTCGGAGCGGATCCGGGGCATCCGGTCGAAGTTGCGCAGCGGCGGCGGGCTGGACGTGGCCCACTCCAGCGAGTTCCCGTGCCCCCACGGGTCGTCGACGGTGACCACCGCGCCCACCCGGTACGACTTCCACACGTTGTAGAGGAACGGCAGCGTGGCCGCGCCCAGCACGAACGACCCGACCGTCGAGATCATGTTCAGCGTGGTAAAGCCGTCGCCGGGCAGATAGTCGGCGTACCGCCGGGGCATGCCCTCGTTGCCGACCCAGTGCTGCACCAGGAACGTGGCGTGGAAGCCGAGGAAGGTCAGCCAGAAATGCACCTTCGCCAGCTTCTCGTCGAGCATCCGGCCGAACATCTTCGGGAACCAGAAGTAGATGCCGGAGAAGACCGCGAACACGATCGTCCCGAACAGCACATAGTGGAAATGGGCCACCACGAAGTAGCTGTCGGTCACGTGGAAATCGACGGGCGGCGACGCGAGCAGCACCCCGGTCAGGCCACCCAGCAGGAACGTCACCATGAACCCGATCGCGAACAGCATCGGCGACTCGAACGTCAGCTGCCCCCGCCACATCGTCCCGATCCAGACGAAGAACTTCATCCCGGTCGGGATCGCGATCAGATAGCTGAGCAGGCTGAAGAACGGCAACAGCACCTGGCCGGTGGCGAACATGTGGTGCGCCCACACGCTCATCGACAGCATGGTGATCAGGATCGTGGCGGCGACCAGCGTCTTGTACCCGAACACCGGCTTACGGCTGAACACCGGGATCACCTCGGTGATGATCCCGAAGAACGGCAACGCGATGATGTAGACCTCAGGATGGCCGAAGAACCAGAACAGGTGCTGCCACAGCATCGGCCCGCCGGTCTCCACGTTGAACACCTGCGCGCCCAGCACCCGGTCGGCGGCCAGAGCGAACAGCGCCGCCGCCAGGAACGGGAAGACCAGCACCACGAGCACGCTGGTGAGCAGGATGTTCCACGTCATGATCGGCATCCGGAACATGGTCATCCCGGGCGCCCGCAGGCACAGGATCGTGGTGATCATGTTGACCGCGCCGAGGATCGTGCCGACACCGGAGATCGCCAGCCCGACCACCCACATGTTCCCGCCGACCCCCGGCGAGTGCTGCCACGTGCTCAGCGGCGTATACGCGGTCCAGCCGAAATCCGCCGCCCCGCCCGGCACCAGGAAACCGCCGAACGCGATCAAGCCACCGAAGAAATAGAGCCAGTACGCGAACGAGTTCAGCCGCGGGAACGCCACATCCGGCGCACCGATCTGGATCGGCACCACGAAGTTGGCGAAAGCGAAAACGATCGGCGTCGCGAAGAACAGCAGCATGATCGTGCCGTGCATGGTGAACAGCTGGTTGTACTGCTCCGGCGAGAGGATCTGCATGCCCGGCCGGCCCAGCTCGGCCCGCATCAGCAGCGCCATCGCGCCGCCGAGCACGAACCACACGAACGCCGTGACCAGGTACATGATCCCGATCTGCTTCGCATCGGTGGTGCGCAGAGTCCGGGCCAGCCAGGAGCCCCTGACCTGCCGCCGCAGCGGCCACGACCGGGATTGCACGGGGCGCGGGGAAACAGCGGTCATCGAAAGTCCTCCCTGGACTGTTCGTACTCCGCAGCGCCCGTCAGCACAACCCAGCAATATCGGGAACCACCCCGGTCCCCTCCCAATTACCCCCATTCAAAAGATCGACGACCATGCCGTACGGAATGAGCGCCGTGACGTGCGGTGAAACGTGCACAGGCGTGCAGTGGTCGGCGGCGCCGGCCGTGGCCTCGCCCGCCACCGGCACCCCCCGCTGTTGCAGGACGTAGGCCAGGCACTCCCCGGACGAGTAGGTGCCCGCACCGGTCAGCACCGTGGCCCGGCCCGCCCACGACACCGCCGGCCCCGGCTCCGGGGTGTGCCACTGTTCGGCCGACGTCCGGGTGGTCACCCGGACCAGCGGGACACCGCCCTGCCCCAGCACCAGCCCGGCCACCGCGGCCATCGTGTCCATCTCCCCGCCGCCGTTGTGCCGCAGGTCCAGCACCAGCTCACGGCATCCGGCCAGGTGCTCGGCCGCCTCGGTGACGAACCGGCGCGCGTACCGCCACGGCTCCAGGCTGTCGATCCGCAGCGTGCCCACGTCACCGTCGCGCTCCGCCGAACGGACCCCGGCGCCGCGGTTCAGGATCGCCGCGGCATCCGGCGGCGGCCATCCGGTCGGCGACCCCTCATCCGGTACGAGCCGGCCGGCGCTGTCGAACTCCAGGGTCAGATGCCTGGAGAACCGGTGACAGACCCGCTCGATCCGCCGGCAGCCCGCCTCGTCGATCGCCGTGGTCGCCGCACCGAACTCCGCTGCCAGCGCCGCGGCCAGCCGTCCGGCCCGGGTCTCGTCCGGGAGCAGGCGCCGTGTCCAGGCGGCAATCGACCCGGCGACCGCCGCCACCGTCTCGGCCATCAGCGATCCGATTCCGGCCGGTACGGCTCGATCCGCGGGAGCGGGTAACCCAGGACACCGAAATAGACCACACAGAACGTTACGAAAAGGATAAAACTGACCGCGCCGAGCAGGATACCGGCGCGAGCCTGCCCCGGACGGCGGCCATCCGCACCGGCCGGGCTGAGAAACCCGAGGACGACCGCCAGCAGCCCGGCCAGCGGACCGGGAGCGGGCAGGAAACTGAGAACGCCCGCGACCAGCGAGCTCCAGGCGAGACTTCGATTTCCGTTCATGCCGGTCACGCTACGGATCGGGACAGCCTGACGAATCGCCGTCGAGAGCGGATTCCGGCCTGGTCCTTCCGAGCTAGGCGGGTGACTATCCGGCCGGGGTGACGATGCCCTGCTCGTACGCGTGGATGACCGCCTGGACCCGGTCCCGGAGCCCCAGCTTGGCCAGGATGCTGCCGACATGGGTCTTCACGGTGTGCTCGCTCAGCGTGAGGTCGGCGGCGATCTCGGCGTTGCTGCGCCCCCGGGCCAGCAGGGTCAGCACCTCCAACTCGCGGCCGGTCAGCGGGGTGACCGGCGAACGGCGTGCGCCGCGCGGGGCGACCCGCAGGAACTCGTCCATCAGGTGCCGGGTGGCACGCGGGGTGAGCAGCGCGTTCCCGTCGGCCACCACCTGGATAGCGGTGATCAGCTCGGCTCGCGGGGTGTCCTTCACCAGGAACCCGGAAGCGCCCGCCCGCAGCGAGTCGAGCACGTTCTCGTCCAGGTCGAACGTGGTCAGGATGATCACCCGGGTCTGCGGGGCAGTGGCCACCACCTCGGCGGTCGCCCGGATCCCGTCGGTGCCCGGCATCCGCAGGTCCATCAGCACCACGTCGGGCCGGGTGTCCCGGACCAGGGCGGCGGCGCCCGCCCCGTCGGCGGCCTCACCGACCACCTCGACACCGGGCTGCGCCCCCAGGATCAGGCGCAGGCCGACCCGTACCAACTCCTCGTCGTCGATCAGCGCGACCCGGATCGTCATTCCTCGTACCCCCTCGTCAGTTGAAGGGTGACCAGCCACCGGCCGCCGTCCGGCCCGTGCTCGACACGGCCGCCGACCGAGGCGGCGCGCTCCCGCATGTTCCGCAGCCCCTGTCCCTCGGAGATCGGGCCGGCAGCGTCCCCCAGATGATTGCCGACCCGGATCCGCGGCCCGCCGTCGCCCTCGGCCATGTCGACAGTCACGGTTTCGCCCGGGGCGTGCTTGACGGCGTTGGTCAGTGCCTCCTGCACGATCCGGTACGCCGCCTCCCCCACCACTCCGACGAGCGGCGCCCCGAGCCCGTCCCGCAACTCGACGACGGCCCCGGCGGCCCGCAGACTCTCCACGAGCCCCCGGATCCCCGAACTGCCAGGCGCAGGCTCCTCAACCATGGGCGTCCGCGCCGGAGACGTCGGGGAACGCAGAGGACCCAGGGCGGCGCGCAGCTCGGCCATGGTGCGCCGGCCGGTGGAGGCGATCAGGTCGAGCGTGCCCGGGTCGGCGTGGCCTGCCTCCGCGCGGGCGGCCGCGCCTTCGGCCAGCAGGACCATGACGGCGACCGAATGGCCCAGCACATCGTGCATGTCCCGGGCGATGCGGTTACGTTCCTCAGCTGCGGCACGCTCGGCCTCGGCGGTTGCCCGTTCAGCTTCGGCCGTGGCCCGTTCGGACTCGGCTTTGCGCAGCGCCCGTTCGGTAGCCATCCGTTCCGCGAACTGTGCCGTCTCCCGGCGTCGCGCCGTGGTGAGGGTGCCGGCCAGCCAGGCCACGACAGCAGCCAGGGCGATGTTGAGCCACTCATAGGGTTCGTAGTCGGCGGACCGCAGCATCAGAACGGCCGGGGCAGCGAACAGCGCGAGACCCAGAAACGCATAGGAATGCGCGCGCCGGCCATAGGCGGAGATCGCGTGCAGAGCGATCAGCGGACCAACCGGAACGAGCGGGCTCGGCCACCCGGCCAGCCCGAAGATCACCGCACTGGGCGCGATCAACAGGTTGGCGAGCAGCGGACTCTGCCGTCGCAACACCAGCGGCAGGGTGTTCCCGGCCAGCACGGCATAGGCCCAGACCGGAGCGGTGTCAGCGGTCAACGGGAGCAGACTGACCACGAACGCCAGCACAGCGATCCCACTGTCAACCGCAAGCTGCCCGGTCCGGGCGGTCACCCCCGGCTCGAACTGCCGGGTAACCGCATGCCGCAGCCACTCAACCGGACCGTCCACCTCAGTCCTGCCGCCGGACATCCCAGATCCGTCGCCGGACATGCCCGTTCCGTCGCCCAGCACTCGACCTCCATCACCAGGCACAGCGGCACTTCACCAAAACCGCCCGGCACCCAGAATCCTCCTGCGATCCGCCACGCCCGGGAAACAACCGATCGGCCGGTCCACCTCCCCGGCCCCGGACCACCTCCTCCGGCCCAGCCCAGTTCCTCCGGCCCGGCCCACCTCTCCCAGCCCCGGACCACCTCTCCCAGCCCGGCCCACCAGAAAGCCCGCATGATCAGATCCAGATTCGGGGACTGCCCGATCAGCGGTGGATCTTGCCCGGCTGGTCCCAGCCGCTGTCTCCGCACCATTGGACCTACGGATGCCCGGGTTCGCTTCCGCGATCTTTGAGGTTGTGGCCGCCCGGACGGCGCAACTCATAAGAGAGTCGCCCGCACGAGCGCGTCCGGGCTCGCGCTGTGGCATCGGTGGCGGACGGTCAAGGGGCCGAGGGCTGCGAGACGACGACGGTCCAGTCGGGTGGGTCTGCGGGATGCAGCTGGGGGTCGTCGACGAAGAAGGTCCGGACTCGGCCGATCGGCGTTGAGGGTCCCTCGAAGCGGACCGTGACACGCCCGACGCCGCTGCCGTGCACCCAGCCGGGACCATGTTCGTCGTGCCGGACGTCCTGGCCGGAGCGCCACACCGGGACCGCGGCCGGGACGATCGGCAACTCTGGACCGGGAGCGGACGGCTGTGACAGAACCGGCGGAACGACAGGACCAGCCGAGGACGACGATGCGGAAACGGCGATGGCCGGCGACGTGGCATCCGTGGCAGACGACGACGGACCAGCAGACACAGCGGTTGCGGGCACGCCGGCCACGGGCCCAGCGATTGCGGGCGCGCCGTTGGACGCCGACTGCGGCTCGCCAGCGGTCACCGGCAAACCCGGCCCCCGAGCCAGAACCCCTGAAGCGAGTGGAGCCGGAGCACTGGCCCCGGCTTCCGTTGCAATAAGCGCGAAAGATGTGGATGCCGGCAAACCGGGCGGCACAAAAAGAGGCAGCCCAGACGACGCGGACGGCGGCGGCGCGGAGTCCGACGGCACGGGCGGCACGGACGGCACGGAAAGCGACGGCGCGGACGGCGCGGACGGCACGGAAAGCGACGGCACGGACGGCGATGGCGCGGAAAGCGGCACGGACGGCGACGGCACCGGCGGGAGGTCGGTGGGGAAGTCGAAGGTCGGGGGGTCCTCGCCGGCCGCGGAGAAGAGGTCGTCCTGGGCGAAGTCGTACAGCGTCGAGACTCCGACGCCGAGCAGGCGGATGCCGCCGGCCGTCGGGACCTCGGCCAGCAGGCGGCGGGCCAGCTGGGCGATCAGGATGCCGTCGTCGGTGGGCTGGTCTCGGGTCACCGCCCTGGTCACCGTGGTGAAGTCGGGGTGGCGGACCTTGATGTTGACGGTGCGGCCGGTCAGCCCGTTGCGGCGGAGGCGGCCGGCCACCCGGGCGGAGAGCAGGTCGAGCTCGTAGGTGAGGCGGGCCGGATCGCGGACATCAATGTCGAACGTCTCCTCGGCCGAGACGGATTTGGCCTCGCGGGAGCTGACCACCGGGCGTGGGTCGTCGGCGCGGGCCAGCCGGAACAGGCCGTGGCCGTGGGCGGTGCCGAACCAGTCGACAAGGTCTTCGAGCGGGGCCGCGGCCAGGTCGCCGACCGTGCGGATGCCGGAGCGGTGCAGGCGCTGCTCGGTGGCCGGGCCGACGCCGCCGAGCCGCCGGACCGGCAGCGGGTGCAGGACCAGCAACTCGTCGCCGGGTGGGACGACCGTAAGGCCGGCGGGTTTGTACAGGTCGGAGCCGATCTTGGCGAGGAGTTTGCTGGACGCGGCGCCGATCGAGCCGGTCACCCCGCCGGTGGCGGCGGCGATCTCCGATTTCAGCCGGAGGGCGAGCGCGGTCACCGCGGGGACGCTCAGGTCGTTGCCGGTGGGGGCGAGGTCGATGTACGCCTCGTCGATGCTGACCTGCTCGACGAGTGGCGACACCGCGCCGAGCAGCTCCATGACGACCGCGCTGGTCTTCTGGTACGCCGGGAAGCGCGGCGACAGGAACGCCGTGTTGGGCGGGCACCGCCGGCGGGCCTGGGCCATCGGCATCGCCGAGTGCGCGCCGAAGGCCCGCGCCTCATAGGACGCGGTGGACACGACTCCACGCCCGGCCACGCCGCCGACGATCACCGGCTTGCCCCGCAGCGACGGCTTGTCACGCTGCTCGACCGCGGCGAACATCGCGTCGAGGTCGACGTGCAGAATGCTCGCTTCCCTCCTCATCCCGGCAGCGTAAACGCCGGGTATGACACTTCCGCCGATCCGGCATGACGATCCCTCCGAGCAGCGAAGCAGCAACGACCCAACGCGAAGCAGCCCGAGCCAGCGCAAGCCAGCCCGAGCCAGCATGAACCAGCGCGAACCAGCGCAAGCCCGCGCAATCCAGCAACGAACCGGCCCCAGCCGGCGCGAAGCAGCAACGAACAGACTGGTGGCGGAGAGTAGATGCACGGGCGTGGGAGCGATAACAAGAACTCGGGAAGTGCCGCTTTACAGTTCTCCGAAAGCTGTGCCACGATACGGCTCGATCCGAAGTAAGCGGGCATTCTCGCAGCTAGCGGGCACGGACCCAGACAACGGCACGCATCACCTTCGATTTTCGCCGGTCAAGACGAAGGAAGCGAGACGGTGACGGAGAGTCAGATCACGGCGGCGAGGGGCGTGGCGGACCTGGTTCGCGACGCCCAGCGTGGGAGCGTTCCCGCCCGGGATCAGCTGATCACCGGCCATCTTTCGCTGATCTACAACATCATCGGCCGCGCGCTGAACGGGCATCCGGACGTCGACGATCTGGTGCAGGACACCATGCTCCAGGCGATCAACGCCCTGGGCTCGCTGCGTGACCCGGAGCGGTTCCGGTCGTGGCTGGTGGCGATCGCGTTCCGGCGGGTGCAGATGCACATGCGTACCCGGAAGATGACCCTGTTGCGCCATCTGCCGGAACCTGTCGACGTGCCCGACCCGGTCGGCGATTTCGCCGAGCGGACCACCGCCGAGCTGGTCGTCGCCGATCAGCGGCGGGAGCTGGCCGAGGCGACCCGCTGGCTGGAGGACGCCGACCGGCAGTTGCTCGGCCTCTGGTGGCAGGAGGCGCGCGGCGACCTCTCGCGGGCCGAGCTGGCCGCCGCGATCGACGTGACGCCGAAACACGCCGCGGTCAAGGTGCAGCGGATGAAGGCGCAGCTGGAGCTCTCCCGCGGGGTGGTGCGGGCGTTGCGGGCGAAACCGATCTGCCCGGAGCTGTCGAGCACGATCCGGTTCTGGGACGGGACCGTCGACTCGGTGTGGCGCAAGCGCCTGGCCCGGCACGTACGGGACTGCCCGAAATGCCACTTCCACCAGGCCGGGATGGTGTCGCCGGAGCGACTGCTGCTCGGGGTGGCGGCGCTGCCGGTTCCGGTGGCGCTGTGGGCCGGCATCCAGTCCGCGTTCCAGGCCGGGGTGACCGCTCCCCCGCTGGTCGCCACCGCGACGTTCGCGGCGCATGCGGTGCAGTACAAGGCCCTGGCAGCGGTGGTGGCGGCCGTCGCGGTCGGCGGCGGGCTGTCCTTCGCGGTGCTGAACGAGCCGGACACCTCACAGGCCGTCGCGCCGCCGGTCAGTGTCACCACGACCCCGGCGACCGCCACGGCTGCGCCCGGCCCGAGTGCGGCCGCGTCGACCAAAACCACAAAAGCAGCAATACCTGATAATTCAAACATTTTCGTGGCACCGGACGGCGACGACGACGGTGACGGCACGGCAGCGAACCCGTACGCCTCGGTGGCCAAGGCCGTCTCGGTGGTGAAACCGGGCCAGACGATCGCGTTGCGGGCCGGCACCTACCGCCCGACGAGTCCGATCTCGATCACCACGAGCGGCACCGCGGAGAAACGCGTGACGATCAGCCCCTACCAGGGGGAGCGCGCGATCATCGACGCGTCGGGCATCCCGGCCGACCAGTGGGCGATCACCCAGAGGGCCTCCTACTGGACGGTCCGGGGCATCGAGGTGACCGGCGCCCGCAACGCCACCTGGACCTGCCTGTCCTGCACGAACAACGTGTTCCAGCGGCTCACCGTGCACGACAACGCGGGGGTCGGGCTGATGCTGCGCGACGCCGGCACCTCGGGCAACCAGGTGCTGGACAGCGATTTCTACGCCAATCAGGGTTCCGGGCTGTCGGTGCAGTTCGGTGACGGCGGCGGGAACCTGGTGCGTGGCAACCGGGCGTGGGACAACCGCCAGGACGGCATCGATCTCGGCTCGTTCCGCAGCCGGGTGGCGGTCGAGTACAACTGGTCGTACCGCAACGGCTCGAACGGTTTCGCGCTCGGCGGCGGGACCGGGGCGCTGGCGGCGGCGCATTCGGTCCGGCACAACGCGGCCTGGGGCAATCAGGGGCACGGTTTCGTCGACGAGGGCAACACCGGCGCGATCGAGCTGGGCAACAACACCGCGTTCCAGAACAGCGGTGTGGGTTTCTCGATGACCACCGCCCCGGCGGTGCTGCGCAACAACGCCGCCCTCGGCAACACCCGTGGTGAGCAGGCACTCTCGGCTGCTGCGAAGCCGAACAACAACAGCTGGCAGGTGGACGGGTTCGCGTTCGGCTCCACCGATTCGTCGGTTGCCGAGGGCGCGCGGACCGCGGCCGGGAAACTGCCCGGAACCGATTATCTGGCGACCGGAAACGGCATCGGGGCATCAATGTCCGGCGGGTAATACAGATGCGCGTGCATGAAACGAAAAGTCACACTGATCGCCATGCACTCCGCGATCACGGTGACCCCGGCCCAGCTGCCCGACCTGCTCCTGCATGTCGCGGTGGCCCGGCCGGTGTTCCTGTGGGGCGCCCCCGGGATCGGCAAGAGCTCGCTGGTCCGTGACTTCGCCGACTCGCTGGGACTCACCTGCGTGACCCTGGTCGGCACCCAGCTGGCCGCCGAGGACCTGATCGGGGTGCCGGAACTGCGGGACGGCCGCAGCCGGTTCGCGCCGCCCGAGTCGATCGCGCGCGACGAGCCGTACTGCCTGTTCCTGGACGAGCTGAACTCGTCGAGCCCGGATGTGCAGAAGGCGTTCTACTCGCTGATCCTGGACCGCCGGATCGGTGACTACGAGCTGCCGGCCGGGTCGATCGTGATCGGCGCGGGCAACCGGTCGAGCGACAACGCGCTCGCCCGCCCGATGGCGTCGGCACTGGTCAACCGCCTGATCCATGTGCACCTGCGGGCGTCCTGGGCGGACTGGGCGGCGTGGGCGCAGAGCTCCGGCATCCACCAGTGGGTGACCGGCTACCTGACCGAGCGCCCGGATCACCTGTGGTCGGCGCCGCCCAAGGTCGAGGAGGCGTTCTCCACCCCGCGCAGCTGGCACATGCTCTCCGACGCGCTGCGCTCCTACGGCGACGGCATCAGCGAGGAGACGCTGGGCCTGCTGGCGGCGGGCACGCTCAGCCCGGCGCACGCGACCGCCTTCGGCGGCTACGTCAAGATCGTCAGGCATCGGTACGGGCTGGACGCGATCGTTCGTGGCGACGCCGGCTGGCCGTCCCGCCCGGACGACCGGGATCTGCTCTACTTCCTGGCCGAGGCGTTCCGGGCCCGCCTGATCAAGGACCTGCCGGCCGGCAAGGTGCACGCCTCGGCGAACCTGCGCCAGTTCGCGCACCGGGCCAAGGCGATGCTGGTCGAGCTGGCCGAGCTGTCGCTGGAGTGCGGCCGCCTGGTGATCGCCCCGGACAACGACGGCAACCCGGTGCTGCCCGCCTGGTTCCTGGTCGAGGTGAGCCGCGACCTGCCGCGCCTGGTCGCGGCCCGGGCCTGAGGGATCCGGATGGCGCGCAAGCCGAAGCGGGAGGCGGAGAGCGACCCGAACAGGCTCGCCTTCCAGGCGGCCTGGCACGAACTCGCCGGCCATCCACTGTTCGAGCCGATGACCGAGTTCGACTATCCGCGCCCGCACGCCACGGTGGAATTCGTCGACAAGCCGCTGCCGGCCCTGGCCCGGGTGGCGGCCGGCGGCCTGATCACGGTGAGCCGGACCCGCCGCCTGACGAAGGACGAGTGGCGCTGGGTGCTCGCCCACTGCCTGCTGCACCTGGGTTTCGACCACCTCACGACGGGGGCCGGGAGCGCCGGCGACGACGCGTTCCGGGCGGCCGCCTGTCTCGCCGTGGCCCGGTTCCAGCGGGCGGTGAAACTCGGCCGGGAGCCGGACCCGCTGCCGGATCTGCTGCCGTCGGCCGAGGAGGACGACCTGGCGGCCCGGTGGCGCCGCGAGGGGGTGCCGCCGGACCTGGCCGCCGCCCACGACCTGGACCTGAGCCCGTACCGGTTCCGGCCGGGCCACGAGCCGTGCTGGCCGGACCGGTTCGCGCTGGGCCTGTCGGCGGCCGCGACGGCCGGTGTCGAGGTGGCCGGCGGCGCCCGTGAGGCGGTGACCGACGGTCCCCTCAAGCGTTCGCCGTGGGAGCTGGCGATGAGCTGGTTCATCGGGTCGTATCCGCTGCTCGGCGGGGTGGCCGCCGGTTTCACGCTGGTCGCCGACGGCCCGCTGGCCCGGGCCTGGGGCATCTCGATCGCCGCGGTGTCGGCCGAGGCGGGCGAGATCTACGTGAACCCGTGGCGGTCGCTGAGCGAGGACGAGTGGCGGTTCGTGCTGGCCCACGAGCTGCTGCACGTGGCGCTGCGGCACGCCGATCGGGTCGGTGGCCGGGATCCGTACCTGTGGAACGTCGCCTGTGACTTCGTGATCAACGGCTGGCTGGTGGAGATGGGTGTCGGGGTGCTGCCGGACGGCACGCTGCACGATCCGGCGTTCGCCGGCTGCTCGGCCGAGCAGGTCTACGACCGGATCGCCGGTGACCTGCGCCGGATGCGGAAGCTGTCGACGCTGCGCGGGCAGGGCGCCGGTGACATGCTCGGCGAGCCGCTGCCGTGGGCCGGGCGGCGGGACGGTGGCGTGGACCTCGACGAGTACTGCCGCCGGGCGCTGCTGACCGGTTTCGCCTATCACCAGAGCAGCGGGCGCGGCCTGCTGCCGTCCGGGCTGGTCGCCGAGATCCGGGTGCTGGAGCAGCCGCCGGTGCCGTGGGACGTACGGCTGGCCCGCTGGTTCGAGGAGTTCGTGCCGCTGGTGGAGCCGGTCCGGACGTACGCCCGGCCGTCCCGTCGTCAGGCCGCGACCCCGGACATCCCGCGCCCCGGCCGGCACCACCCGGAGGAGGCGGTGCGGCGCAGCACGTTCGGCGTGGTGGTGGACACGTCCGGGTCGATGAGCACGGAGCTGATGGGCAAGGCGCTCGGCGCGATCGCGTCGTACGCGACGGCCCGGGACGTGCCGGCCGCGCGTGTGGTGTTCTGCGACGCGGCCGCCTACGACGCCGGGTACCTGCCGGTGGCCGACATCGCCGGCCGGGTCCGGGTGCGCGGCCGCGGCGGCACCGTCCTCCAGCCCGGTGTCGACCTGCTGGA
This sequence comes from Actinoplanes sp. NPDC026670, assembly GCF_040638175.1. Taxonomy (NCBI): domain Bacteria; kingdom Bacillati; phylum Actinomycetota; class Actinomycetes; order Micromonosporales; family Micromonosporaceae; genus Actinoplanes; species Actinoplanes sp. NPDC026670. The sequence continues at coordinate 53,057 of NZ_JBEZXU010000042.1, read as the reverse complement.
ACGCGCTGGGGACTTCCCACCGAACGGCCCGATCCTGGTGATCACCGACGGCGAGTGCGACGTGCTGCGGATCCGGCGGCCGCACGCGTACCTGATGCCGCGCGGCGCCCGCCTGCCGTTCACCCCGCGCGGCCCGGTCTTCAGTCTGCGCTGAGCCCGCCGGCGAGGCCTGCGCTGAGCCCGCCCGCGAGGCCAGCGCTGAGCCCGCCCGCGAGGCCCACGGCGAGGTCTGCGCTGATCTGCGCGGGGACGGTCCATTCGGGGAACGGCTCGTCCGGCGGGTCGCGGTCCGGGCCGCCCGCCGCGGTGGCCCGGAGCAGCAGCGACGTGCCGTCGGCGGCGACGATCCGCAGGCCGCGGGGCACCTTGCCACGCTGCCCGGTCGGCCCGAGGTCCGGCAGCGCGACCAGCTGCCAGGACCGGAACTCGGCCGGCCGGGCGGCCTCCAGCAGCAGCGCGACCAGGACCGCGGCGCGGTCCGGCCGGTTCCCACGGGGTGGCGGCAGGCGGTCCGGCGCCGGCAGATCGGTCTCTCCCGGCCAGATCGCGCCCCATAGGTACGCGAGAGCGCCGTTCACGTACCGGATCCGCAGTCCCGCCGGCGACGGGCCACCGGGCGCCGAGTCCGTGCCGAAGCGTTCCACGGCCTCGATCTCCGGGTGCGCGGCGTTCCGCAGCAGTCTGCCGATCACGTCGAGGACCTGGCTGAGGTGCAACGGCGGCTCCGTTCGTCGGGCGGTGTCGCCGCAGTCAACCGGCTTTCGGGGCGTGCTGACCGCCCACGCTGTGCGACGCGGGGTAGGTTTCGGACATGGAACGCGTACGTGCCGCGCTGTACCTGGACTTCGACAACGTGTTCAGCGCACTGATCAGGCAGGACCCGGATGTCGCCGTCCAGTTCGCCGAGGAGCCGGGCGCCTGGCTGTCCCGGCTGACCACCTCGCTGACGGTGGAGGGGCCCCGGCGCTGGCTGATCCTGCGGTGCTACATGAATCCAGGGGGCTGGGTGCCGCACCCCGACCCGGCCAGCGGGCTCCAGCGGCTGTACTACTCGCGGTTCCGGCCGTTCTTCGTCAACGCCGGTTTCGAGGTGATCGACTGTCCGCGGCTGACCCACACGAAGAACGCCGCCGACATCCGGATGGTGGTCGACGCGGTGGACGCGCTGGCCGACTCGGTGACGTATGACGAGTTCGTGATCGCGTCGGGCGACTCGGACATGACTCCGCTGCTGGTGCGGTTGCGGCGCTCGGACCGGCGGACCACGATCGTCTCCCCGGCCGACGCGGCGCTGGCGTTCACCTCGATCGCGGACCGGCTGATCACCAGCCAGGAGCTGCTCGAGCTGGTGCAGGGCGAGCCGGTGGAGAGCGAGGAGGTCCCGGCGGTGGTGCCGGGCGAGCCGGAGTCCGAGGCGTCCTACGAGCAGTTCCGTGACCTGGTGACCTGGCGGTTCACCGCGGCTCCGGGCCCGCTCAACCTGGCGTCGCTGGCTCACGACCTGCGGCGGCAGCTGGGCACCGGGGTGGACTCGACGAACTGGTTCGGCTTCGGCGGCTTCGTCCGTGCGCTGGAGAGCCTGCGGTTGCCGTACGCCAAATTCTCGAATCATTTCGTCTGGGACGACAGCCGGCACGGGCCGCCGGAGTCGACCGGGGCGGCCGGGCCGGCGCCCGACTCGGTGGTGCGGCTCAGCGCTCCGCTGGGTCTGCCGCGGCTGCCGCGGGAGATGTGGCCGCCGGTCTACCGGGCGCTCGCCGAGTACGCGGCGTCGCACCACTTCAACCTGACCGAGGCCACCCGCTGGGCCCGGGATCTGCTGGCCGAGCAGGGGGTGGACGTGAGCCGGTCGGCGATCGCGTTCGTCACCCGGGGCACCGCGTTCGGTGGGGCGCCGCTCTACCGGCAGCCGCCGCCTGATGCCGAGGAGATCGCCACGGCGTTCGCCGACAACGTGCTGAACCGGGCCGACGCGGCCGCGATCGCCCTGACCGACGAGGAGTGCGCCGAGGTCCGTTCCTGGCTGGGCGCCCCCGACCCGAAGGCCTAAACCGGGAAGAGGCGGCGGGCGGCCGCCTGCCAGGCGCTGACCAGGTCGACCGTCTCCGGTTCGCGTAGCCACTGGATCTGCAGGCCGTCCATCAGGGCGACGACCTGGGCGGCCAGCTCACGCGGGTCGTCGACGACGCCCTCGGCGAGGGCGGCGAACTCCTCCAGGGTGCGCCGCTGGCGGGTCTTGAAGTAGGCGTGCGCCGGGTGGCCGGGTGCCAGCGACTCGGCTTCCAGCACGGCGAAGAGCCGGACGATCTCCGGCTGCTCGGCGTTGCGCCGGACCACGGCATCGCACACCTCGGCCAGGCTGATCCGCCCGTCGGTCCAGAGCTGGTGGGCGGGCCGGCCCAGTTTTTCGGCGAGTGAGCGGGAGTCCTGTTCGTCGCGGTACTCCAGAACCGCCACCAGCAGGCTGTCCTTGGAGCCGACGTGGTGCAGCATGCCGGGCACGGTCAGCCCGCAGCCGTCGGCGACGTCCTGCATCGACAGGCCCCAGAAGCCGCGCTCGGCGATCAGTTTCGTGGTCATCTCGAGGATCTGCCGACGGCGTTCGGCAGCGGGTAGCCGAGCACGGTCGCGGCGGATTCCAGGGGTGGTCTGCACAGCTCTTTCCTACCAGCAGCCCCTTGCGACACCGCTTCTGACCTGGCTATGTTTCTGGGTAGTTAATACCTAGTAGGTACTCAGTAAGGGCGGGAACGATGGGACTCAGCACCTCGGAACAGGCGGCGATCACCAGCGGCAGCGACTTCTGGCACACCGAGGGCGTCGAGTCCGCGGGCCTTCCCTCGGTCACTGTCACCGACGGCCCGCACGGGGTGCGGATGCAGGCGTCCGGCGAGGACATGCTGGCCGGCGTGCCCGCCACCTGCTTCCCGCCGGCCGTGGCCAGCGCCTCGACCTGGGACCCGGAGCTGCTGCGCCGGATGGGTGCGGCGCTCGGCGACGAGTGCCGGGCACAGGACGTGGCCGTGCTGCTCGGGCCGGGGGTCAACCTCAAACGCAGCCCGCTCGGCGGCCGCAACTTCGAATACTTCTCCGAGGACCCGATCCTCACCGGCCTGCTCGCCACCGAGTGGGTGCGCGGCCTGCAGAGCCGGGGCGTCGGGGCGTCCCTCAAGCACTTCGCGGTCAACAGCCAGGAGACCGACCGGATGCGGATCAGCGCCGACCTCGACGAGCGCACCCTCCGGGAGATGTACCTGCGGGCCTTCCACAAGGTGGTCACCCGGGCCCAGCCGTGGACCGTGATGTGCGCCTACAACAAGGTCAACGGGGTGTACGCGAGCGAGCACCACTGGCTGCTCACCGAGGTGCTGCGCGGCGAGTGGGGCTTCGAGGGGCTGGTCGTGTCCGACTGGGGCGCCGTGGTCGACCGGGTGGCGGCGATCGCGGCCGGGCTCGACCTGACCATGCCGGGGCCGGACGCGGCCGGCGACCAGGCTCTGGTGGACGCGGTCGCGGCGGGGCGCCTCGACCCGGCCCTGCTGGAACAGAGCGCGGAGCTCGTACGCAAACTGGTGGCGAAGGCCGGGGACCGGCCGGCCGGAAGCTATGACGCGGACGCCCACCACGCGCTCGCCCGGGAGATCGCCGGACGGGCGATCGTCCTGCTGAAGAACGACGGCGACCTGCTGCCCCTCGACGGCACACAGCGGATCGCGGTGCTCGGCGAGTTCGCCCGGACCCCGCGCTACCAGGGCGGCGGCTCCTCGCAGATCACCCCGACCAGGCTCGACAACGCGCTCGCCGAGATCACCTCGTCGGCGAGCCGGACGACGTTCGCGCCCGGCTACACCGTCCAGGGCGAGGCCGACGAGGCGCTGCTGACCGAGGCGGTCGCGGTCGCGCGGGCGGCCGACGTGGCGATCGTGTTCGTCGGCAGCGTGCACGAGACCGAGGGCGCCGACCGGGAGTCGATCGACCTGCCCGCGCCGCAGCTCGCGCTGATCGAGCGGGTCGCCGCGGTCAACCCGAACACGATCGTGGTGCTCTCCAACGGCGCGGTCATCGCCACGAAGCCGTGGGACGAGCGGGTGCCGGCCCTGGTCGAGGGCTGGCTGCTCGGGCAGGCCGGCGGCAGCGCCATCGCCGACGTGCTGTTCGGGCGGGTCAACCCGTCCGGGCGGCTCGCCGAGACGATCCCGGTCAAGCTCGCCGACCACCCGTCCTACCTGGACTTCCCGGGCGAGCACGGCCACGTCCGGTACGGCGAGGGCCTGCACGTCGGCTACCGGGGCTTCGACGCGCGCGGGCAGGAGGTGGCGTACCCGTTCGGGTTCGGGCTGTCGTACACCACGTTCGGCTACGGCGCGGCCCACGCGTCGGCGACCGCGGCCGGTGTCGAGGTGCGGGTGCCGGTCACCAACACCGGCGGGCGGGACGGCCGCGAGGTGGTGCAGGTCTACGTGAGCCGGCCCGGCTCGAAGGTGCAGCGGGCCCCGCGCGAGCTGAAGGCGTTCGCCAGTGCCGAGATCGGCGCCGGCGACACCACCGAGGTGCGGCTCACCGTCGAGCGGGAGGACCTCGCCTACTGGGACACCCGGCTCGGCCGGTGGATCGTCGAGGACGGCGAATACCTGATCGAGGTCGGCTCGTCGTCGCGGGACGTGCGCGCCGCGGTGACCGTGCACGTGGCCGGCGACCCGGCGCGGGTGCCGCTGACCAGCGAGTCGAGCGTCGGTGAGTGGATGGCCGACCCGCGTGGGGCCGAGGTGCTGGGCGCGGCGTTCGCGTCGGCCGCGGGCCAGTCCGAGGGGCTGATGGCGTCGATGACCGCCAACCCGGAGATGCTGATGATGCTGGGCAGCCTGCCGCTGAGCCGGATGGCCGCCTTCCCGGGCAGCCCGCTCAACGCCGGTGACCTGGAGAAGCTGGTGGAGGCCGCCAACTAGGGAATCACGTCCGAGCCCGCGTGAGCAGTGCCTGGATCCGGGACACCAGCTCGCGCGGGCTGAACGGTTTCGTCACGTAGTCGTCGGCGCCGGCGCTGAAGCCGCCCTCGACGTCCTGCTCCTGCACCCGGGCGGTGAGCATGATGATCAGCATCCCGGCGGTGGACGGGTCGGAACGCAGCATCCGGCACACGTCGATGCCCGAGAGCCCCGGCATCGACACGTCGAGCACGGCCAGCGCGGGCAGTCTGGCCCGTGCCGTGTCCACCGCGGCCTGACCGTCACCGACCGCGAGAACCTCCAGGCCCGCCTGCTCCAGCTTGAAGGCCACCAGGTCGCGGATGTCGGCGTCGTCGTCAGCCACCAGGACGGTCGTCACGCGCCTTCCCCCGATTCCGTAACAGACGTTTGTCCGGACCATATACCGATAAACACCTGCATGTCGGTGATCTTCGTAAATCTGCTCCGCAACCAGGCCGCAACCGGCGGGCGACCTCTTTGCAGCCGACGGACGGTGTGCTGATGTCCAGACCACCACCGCGCACCACAACGGCTGGGGAGGAACCGATGAACGCGACGATCGACGATGTCCGCTGCGAAGCCCTGTTCGCATCCGACCTGCAGCGCTCCTGGGCGCCCACGGCGGAGCTGATCCGGGCCGCGGTCACCGACGTGGTGGACCGGATCGGCGAGAACGGCTGCGCTGAACTGGTCGCACAGGAGTTCGGGGAGCACCCGGACTGCGCGATCCTGCGAATGCTGTGGGCACGCGACGCCATCCGGCTGGCATTCGCGGCTTGACGGCCTCTTTCGTGTACGGGGCACGCGTAGCCCGTACACGAAAGAGGTCTGGCGCGACCGGCCGGCCGTCCGTAAGCTAGCCGCCATGCGCGCACGATTGACCATGTGGTGGCCCGCCTGACAGGCGGCCATCTTCCCGCGCGTACCCCGCGGCCGCCTCGCTGAGGCGGCCTTTTTCGTGGCCGGATCTCGGCCGGTGGCCCTCGCCCACCCGAAACGAGGGACCATGCCATTCGCCCTGCTGCACCGCGACGGCGCCGACCACGTCGACGTCCTGACCGGCGACGTCGTCACCGTGGCCACGCTCGACGACATCCCGATGACGCCCGGCACGCCGGTGCTCGCCGTCATCCCCTACCGGCAGATCACCGAGCGTGGTTTCGAATGCGTCGACGACGGCGCGCCGCTCGAATGTCTGCTGGTCCGATCACGTCACACCGAGCCGCTGTCGAACTTCCCGCCCGGTGACATCACCCTTCGTGACGGCGGTTTCGATCTGTCCGACGACGAGTACGCGCGGGTCGTCGAGGAGGTGCTGCGCGACGAGATCGGGCACGGCGAAGGCGCCAACTTCGTCATCCACCGCACCTATCAGGCGAGGTTCGAGGGTGACCCGCGGGCCGCGTTCGGCCGGCTGCTGCACGGCGAGCAGGGCACCTACTGGACGTTCCTGGTCGACACCGGCAACCGGATCCTGATCGGCGCCACCCCCGAACGGCACGTCAGCGTCCTCGACGGCATCGTCATGATGAACCCGATCAGCGGCACGTTCCGGCACGGATCGGGCGACATCCTCGACTTCCTGCGCGACCCCAAGGAGATCGAGGAGCTCTACATGGTCCTCGACGAGGAACTCAAGATGATGGCCACCGTCGCCGAACACGGCGGTCAGGTCGCCGGGCCCTACCTCAAGGAGATGGCCCGCCTCACCCACACCGAATATCTGCTGGCCGGGCGCGGCTCCCTCGACGTCCGGGCGGTCCTGCGGGAGACCATGTTCGCCCCCACGGTCACCGGCAGCCCCATCGAGAACGCCTGCCGCGTCATCGCCCGCCACGAACGCCGCGGCCGCCGCTACTACGCGGGCGTCCTCGCCCTCCTCGACCACGACGAATCCGGCCGTCAGACCCTGGACGCGCCGATCCTGATCCGCACCGCCGAGATCACCCCGGACGGTCTGCTGCGGGTTCCGGTCGGCGCCACGCTGGTCCGCCATTCGACACCCGCGGGCGAGGTGGCCGAGACCCACACGAAGGCGGCCGGGTTGCTGTCCGCGCTGGGCGCGGTTCCTTCCCAACCCGCGGCGGTACGGGGAACCGCACAGTCCCCGGAGATCCAGCGCCTGCTGGCGTCCCGAAACGACGAACTGGCCCGCTTCTGGCTCGATTCGCGGGCCCCGGGCGCGCTGACGGTCCCCGCACTGGCCGGACGGCAGGCGGTGATCGTCGACGCCGAGGACACCTTCACCGCGATGCTGGCCCACCAGTTGAAGGCCCTGGGCCTGTCGGTGACCGTCCTCCCCTGGACCAGTCGCCCCTCCCTCACCGCCCCTTCCCCTTCCCTCGCCACTTCCCCTTCCCTCGCCCCTTCCCCTTCCCTCGCCCCTTCCCCTTCCCTCGCCGCTTCGCCCTCCTCCAGCCCGTCAAGTGCAGCCCCTCGCGTCTCAATGTCCGGCATTCCCGTTATGCCGGACGTTCTCGCCGCGGCGGATCTGGTGGTGTTCGGGCCCGGCCCCGGTGACCCGTCGGACCTCGGTGACCCGAAGATGGCGGCGCTGCACGGGCTCGTGGCCTCGGTGCTCGCGGCGGGCAAGCCGCTCTTCGCGGTCTGCCTCGGCCAGCAGATCCTCGCGTCGCTGCTGGGTCTCCCGCTGCGCCGCCGGGACGCCCCGTATCAGGGCCTGGCCCGCGACATCGACTTCTTCGGCACCTCCCGGCGGGTCGGCTTCTACTCGAGCTTCTCGGCGGTGGCCGGCCAGACCGCGGCCGCCACCCCCTACGGCCCGGTGACCCTGGCCGTGGACCCGGCCGACGACACCGTCCACGCCCTCCGGGGCCGAGGTTTCGCCGGAGTCCAGTTCCACCCGGAGTCAGTCCTGAGCCGGGACGGAGTGGAGATCCTCCAGGAACTACTCCCCCCACTTCTCACCGAAGCGGTTAGCCCCGCGATTCCGGGGTAGCGAAACAGTGTCGGTGGTCCAAGGTGATCGAGAGCCTCACCTTGGACCACCGACCCGTTCCCCCAGCCACAGATCGCTACCCGCAGGGCCACCATCGCTCCCGAGCCAGTCGTTCCCGGCCCACGATTCGGAGTCCACGGCACCCACGAGAACGAGCGCACACAATCCCGGATCGCGCGACTTCACCCACGCCATCACGACAACGAACGCCCACATACCGGCTAACGTGCGACCCCAGCCACGCCACCACCACAACCAGCGCTCACAAACCGCCAACGTGCGACCTCAAACGCGCTGGCCCGGCGCCGGAACGACTACCAGCAAACACGAACATGCTGGCCTGATCGAGCGAGGGCGCTCCGACAACTTTCAACGTTGCGCCGGCCGTCACGGCCAACGCGCGTAGGCCGAGATGCTGTGGATCGAAACACCGGGCGAGACACGGAAGCCGGCGTGCTGAAGCGGGAGCCTCGGGCATAGGCCGGCCTGCGGAAACTGGTCTGTGCGGGCTCGTCTGCGGGACTGTTGTCCACAGGGTGGGCCGGGCTGTCCACAGGGGGCAGAGGTGAGCTGCGGAAATTGGGAATGCTGGGGCGGTGCCTACTTCCAAGCCGGATCCGGATGCGTCACTCGCCGAGTTGTTCCGACGACAGCACGGTGTCGTCTCCTGGCGTCAGGCGCGTCGGCATCTCACCGAGAGCGCCGTGAATCATCGGATCGCGACAGGTCGTTGGCGGCGGCTGTATCTCGGGGTCTACCTGGCCTACGGCGGGCCGGTGACTCCCGTGCAGCGCTTGTGGACAGCCTCGCTCGCGGTCGGCAACGGGCGCCCGGCCCTGCTCGCCGGCCTGACCGCGTTGCGCGTGCACGGGCTGCGACGCCCGGAGACAGCCGAACCGGTGCACCTCATCCTGCCGACGCATCTGACCGACCGGGATCCGCCGGCTGGCGTAGTGGTTCACCGGACCCGGTGCCTCACCCGCGATGACGCCTGCCTCGATGTGTCACCGCCGTGCACGACTGCCGCACGTTCGCTTGTCGACGCGGCGCAGTGGGCACTCGACGACACGACCGCGGTCGCGCTTGTCGCGGCGACGTTCCAGCAGCGGCTGGTCACCCTGGACCAGGTTCGCACGGTGCTCGGCGGGTTCCGTCGGCTGCGGCGCCGTTCGGTGATCGAGGCGGCGGTCGATGATGCGGGTGGCGGCTCGGAGTCCACGTACGAGATCGAGTTCCTCCGTCTCTGCCGGCTCGCCGGCCTGCCGTCGCCCTCGCGGCAGTCGGTGCGCCGTGATCGTTCCGGGCGGAACCGCTATCGCGATGTGTTCTTCGATCCCTGGCAGGTACAGGTCGAGATCGACGGCTCGCAGCATATGGAGACCCATGGGTGGTACGCCGACATGCGCTCGGGCAACGAGATCGCCATCAGCGGCGTGCGGTTGCTGCGTTTCCCTGGCTGGGCGATGCGGCACCGCCCCGGCGAGGTGATCGCCGACGTGCGTGCCGCGCTGGAGGCCGCCGGCTGGCCCGGGATACCGAGTTCTTCCCGCCTCCGCCGTCCATCCGGACGGGAAGAACTCGGCGGATCAACGCCCTCTTCGAGGTGAAACGGGGACGGGGTGGCCGTGGCGGGTTTACCGTCGCGGGAGTGACGGGTATCCGGCTGGCGTCGCTGACCTCCGGAGGACAACCTTGGCCGAGCCACACATCACCCTGGACCCGCGGACGCTCAATCCGGTGGAGCAGAAGCTGCGCGGGCCCCTGGAGGACCAGCTCAGCTCCGCGCTGCAGGCCGCGACCGTGAAGGTCGAACAGCACTATCGCGGGGAGAGCGTCGAGCAGGTCGCCGCCATGCTCCTGGAGCAGGCGAAGGCCGGCCTGCACCCGGACATCGCCGCCGGTTTCAGCCCCGACCCCGCGCAACTGCGCCACGTGGCCGAGGTGATCGTCACCCGCGCCCGCTGACCGCGGAGCCCGCACCGCCGACAGGAGCCCGCACCCGCTGGCCGAAGCCCGCGCCGCCAACCGAAAGCCCGCGCCGCCGACCGAAAGCCTGCGCCGCCGACCGAAAGCCCGGGCCCGCCGGCCGACAGCCCGCGGGCCCGGGCCGGGTCGTCAGGAGGCCATGATGTCCTTGGCGGCCGGGGCCTTCAGGTTCACCGGGGTGCCGAAGTCGGAGTACTTCATGTCGAAGTCGTAGGCCGCCTGCGACCCGACCGCCGGCATCGTGAACTTGTAGGCGACGAGACGCCCGTCGCCGTCGATGTCGGCCTGGAACGGCAGTTTCGTGGTGGGCAGTTTGCCGAGCACCTCGGTGCCGAGGCCGAGCTGCTTGGCCGACTTGGCCAGGTCGATGGTGCCCTTGACGGTGTCGTCGTCGACCCACGCGACCTCGGCCGCCGAGTCGAGGCTCTTGGTCATCTGGGTGGCGTCGAAGTTTCCGAGGGTGCCGAGCTCGCCGGAGCTGTCCAGCTTGCGCCACTTCTTGCCGTCGAAGCCGGGCAGCCCACCCGATTCCTTCAGCGCGATCTTGATGTAGGTGACTCCGTCGACGACCCGCAGGGTGGTGGTGCCCTCGGCGCCGGCCGAGGTGCTCTCCATGACGAACTCGGCGTTCTTGCTCGCCGGGTCGGCGACGCCGGTCATCGTGCCCTGGTCACCGAGGTTCACGGTGGTCTTGTAGGTGTCCTTCTGCAGCTCGGTTGCGGCCGAGGTGAGCGCGGCGGCCGCGTCCTTCCGGGCGGTTCCGGGAGCCGCGCCCGAGGTGGAGCCGGAGTCACCGCCCGGCGAGTTCGCGCAGCCGGACGCCGCCAGCACTCCGGCCGCGATGAGCACGATGAGCTTCTTCAAAGGTCGCCTCCCCGTTGAGACCCGGCACCGGCCGGGCGTACGAGTGGGCCACTTTAGCGACAAATGTCGATCTTTACTCGCCCGGGGGCCGCCGGAGATTGAAGACGAGGTCGATGACCAGCGCGGTCCAGCCGGTCTGGTGCCAGGCTCCGAGCCCGGCCCCGTTGTCGCCGTTGAAGTACTCCGGGAAGACGATCAGGTCCTTCCAGTCCGGGTGGGTCTGGAAGAGTTCGGTGGCGCCGTAGATGGGCCGCCGCCCGGTCTCCGGGTCGGGCACGAACAGGCCGATCAGCCGCCGGGACAGGTCGTCGGCGATCTCGGTGAGCCCGGCCTTACACTGTGATCCGGTCGGGTATTCGGCTTTCAGGTCGTCGCCGTAGAACTCGGCGTACTCCCGGAGCGCCTGGATGAGCAGGTAGTTGACCGGCATCCAGACCGGCCCGCGCCAGTTCGAGTTGCCGCCGAACAGCCCGCTGGTGCTCTCGGCCGCCTCGTAGCCGACGGTGAAATCCGAGCCGCCGAGCGACACGGTGAACGGCTTGTCTAGATGCGCTCGGGACAGGGTGCGCAGGCCGTACGGCGAAAGGAATTCCTCCGGATCCAGCAGCCGGGCCAGGATCCGCAGCAATTGGTCTTGGCCCACCATGCTGAGGAGGCGCTGTTGGCGCCGGTCGGCGCCGCCGAGGCGCCGCGCGCTGATCACGTCGCCGAAGTCGCCCTGGTGGTGGAGCATCCAGCGGACCCGGGCGCTGATCTCGGGCAGCCGGTTGAGGGTCTCCGAGGTGAGCCGGGTGGTGGCGGCGAGCGGCAGCAGGCCGACGATGGAGCGCGCTTTGAGCGGCACCTTGTGGCCGTCGGGCAGGCGCAGCACGTCGTAGAAGAAGCTGTCCTCGTCGTCCCAGAGCCCCTGCCGGTACGCGGCCTCGGCGATGTACGTGAAGTGCTCGAAGAACTTGGTGGCCATGTCCTCGTAGGCCCGGTCGTGCAGGGCCAGGATGATCGCCATGTCGAGCAGGTTGAGCGCGTACATGGCCATCCAGCCGGTGCCGTCGGACTGTTCGAGCACACCGGCGACGGGCAGCGCCGCCGACCTGTCGAACGGGCCGACGTTGTCGAGGCCGAGGAAGCCGCCCTCGAAGACGTTGTTGCCGCCGACGTCCTTGCGGTTGACCCACCAGGTGAAGTTGAGCAGCAGTTTGTGCATCACCCGGGACAGGAAGTCGAAGTCCCGGCCGCCGTCGATCTGGAACACCTGGAGCGCCGCCCACGCGTGCACGGGCGGGTTGACGTCGGAGAACGACCACTCGTACGCCGGAATCTGGCCGTTGGGGTGCATGTACCACTCGCGGAGCAGCAGCAGGAGCTGGGACTTCGCGAATCCGGGGTCGACGCGCGCGATGCTGACACAGTGGAACGCCAGATCCCACGCGGCGTACCAGGGGTACTCCCACGGGTCGGGCATGCTGATGACGTCGAAGCTGTTCATGTGCCACCAGCTGTTGTTGCGCCCGTAGCGCCGGCCCGGTGGCGGCGGCGCGTTGCCGGGATCGCCGTGCAGCCACTGCTTCACGTCGAAGTGGTAGAACTGCTTGCCCCACATGAGACCGGCGACGGCCTGCCGGGCGACGTCCTTCTCGGCGTCGGTCGCCGCGTCCGGCAGCACCTCGGCGAAGAAGTCGTCGGCTTCCGCGCTGCGCGCGGCCATCACCTCGGCCCAGCCGTCCCCCAGGTCCGCGGGAGGCATCGGGCGGTCACTCTGGGTCAACCGCAATCGGAGGGTACGGGTTTCGCCCGCCCCCATCCACAGTCGGTAGTGCAGCGCCCCCTTGGTGCCCACCCCGTTCGGGTTGACCGTCGGGGTGCGGTGGATCAGGTGGTCGTTGATGCCGTCCTTCGGGTACGGGCTGCGCCCCGGCAGCCCCCACAGGCGCTGCGCGTTCGTCTCGTTGTCGCACATCAGCGCGACCGGCGCGCCCTGCCCGTCGAGGGTGATGTGGCCGAGTGACCGGTGCCGCCCGTCGAGCCGGCCGGGGGTGCCGGTCATGGTCGGCGCCTGCCGGTTGGGCAGCCCCCACGACCAGGTGTTGCGGAACCACAGGGTGGGCAGCACGTGCAGGATCGCCGGGTCGGGGCCGCGGTTGCTGATCGTGATGGCGATGCAGATGTCGGTCGGCCCGGCCTTGGCGTAGTCGACGGTGACCGCCCAGAACCGGTCGTGGTCGAAGATGCCGGTGTCGACGAGCTCGTACTCCGACTCGTTGCGGGTGCGGGCGCCGTTGACCCGGACCAGCTGGTCGTACGGGAACGCGGCCTGCGGGTAGTGGTAACGCCAGCGCATCCACGAGTGGGTGGGTGTGGAGTCCTGGTACCACCAGTAGTCCTTGGCGTCCTCGCCGTGGTTGCCGCCGTCGCCGCCGAGGCCGAACATCCGCTCCTTGAGGATCGGGTCCTTACCGTTCCACAGAGCCAGGGCGAAGGCGAACGTCTGCCGGTCGTCGCAGAGGCCGGCCATGCCGTCCTCGTTCCAGCGGTACGCCCGGGAGCGCGCATGGTCGTGCGGGAAGTAGTCCCACGCCGTGCCGTGTTCGCTGTAGTCCTCGCGGACCGTGCCCCAGGCGCGCTCGGCGAGGTATGGACCCCACGCCCGCCAGGGCTGCTCTCCGGAATCGGCCTGGCCCAAGCGAACCCGCTCCGACACGTCCGTTCTCACCCCCACTAACCGAAATCCCGGAGTCGATCACACTGAGACTGTCACGCTGATGTGTCAAGTGTGTAAGGCTCCGCGCGATTAGGGGTTTCTCCGTGTCCACGGTCCACCCGATCACTTTCGGTCCTCAGGTCTGCGCCCGCCTCAACGAGGGCGCCACACGGGAGTGGTTGGTACCCGATGGGGTCGGCGGCTATGCCATGGGAACGGTCAGCGGCCTGCGAACCCGCCGCTATCACGGCCTGCTGGTGGTGGCCGGGGACACACCGGCCTCCCGGAGAATGGGACTCGCCTCCCTCGATCCGGTCGTCACCCTGCCGTCCGGCGCGGTCGTCCGGCTCGCCGTGCACGAGTGGGCGGACGGCGCGATCGCCCCGGCCGGGCACCGGCTGCTGGCCGGCTTCACGCTGATCGACGGGGTGCCCCGGTGGCGGTGGCGGCTCGGCGGGGTGGTCATCGAACGGGAGATCGCCGCCGTGCACGGCCGGCCCGCGATCGCGATCACCCACCGGCTGGTCGCCGGCGGCCCGGTCCGGCTCACCCTGGAAGCCCTCTGCACCTGGCGGGACGCGCACGGCGAACGGACCGCGGACGGCCCGCCTCCGGCGGTCGCCGCGACAGCCGACGGCTGCGTGGTCGAGGACGCCTACCGTCTCAGCGGGCCCGGCTTCACCCCGCGCGGCGAATGGTTCCGCGACGTCCGTCACCGGACCGAGGACGAGCGAGGCCTCAATTCGACCGAGGACCTGTGGTACGCGGGAAGCTTCCACGCCGAACTACGCCGTCCCGGAGAGATCGCCGAGGTGTCCGCGTGGGCCGGCGAGCTGGACGATCAGCCACCACCGGCGGGCACGGCCGTGACCGCCGCCCGCGCCCGGAACCGGGCCGTCGTCGCGGCCGCCGAACCCGCCGACGGGACACAGGCGACACTGGCGCTGGCCGCCGACGCGTTCGTGGTGCACACCTCGAACGGGCCGGACGTGGTGGCCGGGTACCCGTGGTTCGGGTCGTGGTCCCGGGACACGATGATCAGCTACGAGGGGCTGTTCCTGGCCACGAACCGGGCCGAACAGGGACGCGACCTGCTGCGCGCCTACGCCGGCACGCTCTCCGAGGGGATGCTCGCGAACACCGCGGACACCGGCAAGGTCGAGTACAACACCGTCGACGGCACGCTCTGGTTCCTGCACGCGATCGGGCGGCATGTCGCACAGACCGGCGACGACGACCTGGCCGCCGAGATGCTGCCGCTGCTGCGCGACGTGGTCACCTACCACCTGTCCGGCACCAGGTTCGGGATCCGCGCCGACCCGGCCGACGGGCTGCTCCGCGCGGGCGCCCCCGGGCACGCCCTGACCTGGATGGACGCCCGCGTCGACGGGGTTCCGGTGACCGCCCGCACGGGCAAGCCGGTCGAGGTCAACGCGCTGTGGATCAACGGGCTGGCGACCGTGCTGGAGCTGTCCGCCCGTACCGGGATCCCGCCCGGCCCGGCCGAACGCGCCTGCCCGCAGGCCCGGGAGGGGTTCAGCCGGCACTATCCGGCGCCCGGCGGCCTGCTGCACGACGTGGTCGGCGGCGCCGGCGAGGATCCGGTGCTGCGCCCCAACCAGCTGCTGGCCTGGTCGCTGCCGCACGCCCCGGCCCGCCCGGACCACGCCGCCCTCGACCGGCTCGGCGCGGCGCTGCTCACCCCGCTCGGGCCGCGCAGCCTGGCGCCGGGTGAACTCGGGTACACCGGCCGGCACCGTGGCGCCCCGGGCGAGCGGGACTCCGCGTACCACACCGGAACCGTCTGGCCGTGGCTGACCGGGCCCTGGGTGACCGCGCTGCACCGGGTCGGCGCGAGCGGCGCCGACGTGCTCGCCGACATCGAGGGCCACCTGTCCGAGCACGGCCTCGGCTCGATCTCGGAGACCGCCGACGGCGACCCGCCGCACCGGGCCACCGGCTGCCCGTTCCAGGCCTGGTCGGTGGCCGAGCACCTGCGCGCCCGGCGGCTCTGACACCTGCGGGTCAGCCGATCGCACCCGTACCGCACCCGACTCCGGGGATGCTCCACTGATGGGACGTGATCGGTGGACCGGGGTCGCGTGGCTCGTGGTGCTGGCGGGCTGCGTGGTGCTGCGTGTCCTCCTCGGCACGTCCGAGTCGGAGTACCTGCTGACCGTGGCGCCGTACATGGTGATCAGCGTGGCGACGCCGCTCGTGATCCTCTACGGCACGATCCGGCACCGGCCGCCGCACCGGGCCGGCTGGTTCCTGCTGGCCGCCGCCCAGTTGCTGTACGCCGTCGCGGACGGCCTGAGCGTGGCCGACGACTACCTGTCCGGCGAGTTCCTCGAACCCACCCCGGCCGACATCGTCTACTTCGCCTACTACCTGCTGTTCGCGGCCGCCGTGCTGATCTTCATCCGGCGCCGCACCCCCGGCTGGGACGGGCCGAGCGCCATCGACGCGCTGGTCATCGCGATCAGCGCCGGGCTGCTCAGCTGGATCTACATCCTCCAGCCACTGACCTCCGACTCGGAGCTGCCGCTCAATGCGAAGCTCACCCAGTCGGCGTACCCGATGCTGGATCTGATGCTGTTGATCCTCGCGGTCCGTCTCGTGATGGGTGCCGGAACCCGCGGCCCGGTCCTGTACCTGCTGCTCACCAGCATGGCGCTGATGCTCGGCGTGGACACCGCCTACCTGGCCACGGCGATCGCCGACGGCGGGGCGGTCACCGACGCCTACCTCGACGCCGTGTGGATGCTCTCGCTGGGCCTGCTCGGCCTGGCCGGCCTGCACCCGGGCATCAGACATTTCGACAGGCGCACCGCCACCGCCCTGCCCGACGCGTCACCGTCCCGGCTCGGCGCCCTCGCGGTGGCGGTGCTGATGGCGCCGGGCGTCCAGTTCATCGAATGGCTGCGCGGCGAGCCACCCAGCGTGCCGCTGATCAGCGGCGCCTGCGCGGTCATGTTCCTGCTGGTCCTGGCCAGGATGTCGGGCCTGGTCGCGGCCCAGCGCCGGGCCGCCGTCACGGACGGCCTGACCGGCTTGCGCACCCGCCGCTTCTTCGCCGAGGCGCTCGCCACCGAATGCCGCCGCGCCTTGCGGACCGGCCACGGCCTGGGCTTGCTGATCATCGACGTCGATCACTTCAAAAAGATCAACGATGGGTACGGCCACCCGGCCGGCGACCAGGTCCTGCGTGAGGTGGCCCGCCGCTTGACGTCCGCGGTCCGGGCGGGCGCGGTGGTGGCCCGATACGGCGGCGAGGAGTTCGTGGTGCTGGCCCCGCACACGGCCCCCACCGACCTGTTCGCCATGGCCGAACGCCTCCGCTCCGAGGTGGCCGACCTCCCCATCGACATCGGCGGCGACCTGCTCTCGGTAACCGTCTCGGTAGGCGCCGCCACCACCATCCCCGCCCCCACCATGGCCACCCCCATCCCCACCACCCCCATGGCCACCACCACCCCTGCCACTCCAATGGCCGCCACCACCCCCATGGCCGCCACCACCCCGACCGGCCCTCTTCCCCCCACAGCCACCCCGCCCACCACCAAAGCCACCCCGCCCACCACCACCGGCTCCGCCTCCACAGCCACAGCCGCCGCCACAGCCCCCACAGCCCCAGCCCCCACAGCCCCAGCCCTCGCAGCCGCTGCCACCAGCACCTCCACAGCCGCAGCCGCCGCCAGCGCCTCCCCCACGAGCGCCGGAGCTTCCTCGTCGGCCGCCCCCACCGGAGCCGTCTGCACCGAACCGGAGTCCCTGATCCGGGCCGCCGACCAGGCCCTATATGCGGCGAAGGCAGCCGGCCGCAACCGCTCCATCCTGGCCGGCACCACCACCCCCTGAAGCCGACCCGACCCGCACCCGCTGTCTGGAGCACCTTTCGGCGTCAGGGCCTGCCAGCCCGATCACGCCAAAGACCACGAGCCGTCGCTCAGCACCTGAATGCACACGCCTTTACCACGCCAGGCGACGGCCGAGACCAAAGCGCACGGCCCCACCTAGCCGGGCAACGACCGACACCGCCAGCCGTCGCTGACCACTGGAATACGCACGGCAATACCGTGCTGAGCGACGGCCAGCGGCACGAGCCATCGCCGCCGGGCTGGGTCACGGGCCGTCGCCGCCGGGCTGGTGAGGTCGCGGGTGGACAACGTCGATGAGGAAGACACGCCGGCCGGACAAGGTCCGGCGGGTCGAACGGTGATAGGCGCACACGTTGGCGCTGTGCGTGCTCCTGTCGTCGCCCCGGCATGGATGAACGCCCACGATCGGCCGAACGTATGCGCTCGCCCTCGCTCCGACGATCACAAAAGCCCACGATCAGCGACTGTGTGCGCTGATCGACGCTGCCGACGCCGGACATGCCCCTCGAGCTTCGTCGTTTCGGGGCACGGCTTTGCGGGGCTGGCCGCATCCGAAGTGAAGCTTGCATCGTGACTGGTCAAGAATTGACCCAAGAAACTCCGGCGCGATCAACAAGAACCGGCGTGACCGGGACGGGCGGGCGCAGATCTCGACTCCGCATGCTCTCCAACAGGCTCCGAAGTAACGGAAGGCACCCCCAGGACCGGTGGAGGCTCACCGCCGCTCAATCAGTGCCTCACCGATTCCACCAGGGTGGCAGGTCGAATGCTGCGTTGATCAACCTAGCCAGCCTGGGCGGATCAGGCCCGCCTCGTAGGCGTAGACGACCAGTTGGGCCCGGTCTCGAGCGCCTAGTTTGATCATCGTGCGGCTCACGTGGGTCTTCGCGGTGGCGGGGCTGATCACCAGGCGGGCGGCGATCTCGTCGTTGGACAGGCCCTCGGCCACGAGTGCCAGGACTTCGCGTTCCCGGTCGGTGAGCTGGTCCAGGTCGCGGGGTGGTTCGGGTGGGCGGCCGTGTGCGACGGCCTCGGCCGTGAACGAACCGATCACCCGCCGGGTCACGCTCGGCGACAGCAGCCCGTCGCCTGCGGCCACCGCCCGCACTCCGCGCAGCAGGTCCACCGGCTCGGTGTCCTTCACCAGGAACCCGGAAGCCCCGGTCCGCAACGCCTCGAACACGTATTCGTCCAGCTCGAACGTGGTGAGGATGACCACCCGGGTGGCGGCCAGATCCGGGTCGGCGACGATCCTGCGGGTCGCCTCCAGCCCGTCCACGCCGGGCATCCGGATGTCCATCAGCACCACATCCGGCCGGGTGGCCCGGACCACCTCGACCGCACGCAGGCCGTCAGCTGCCTCGCCGACCACCTCGATGCCCGGTTCCGCGTCGAGCAGCGCCCGGAAGCCGGCCCGGACCAGCGCCTGATCATCCGCCAGCACCACCGAGATCATCCGGCCTCCCCCGTCCGCCCGGTCCCCGGCCCCACACTCCCACCCACCGGAGCCGACCCGGAATCAGGGGCGGGAGAAAGGCGGGGTGCGAAAGCCGATCCTGACCCGGAACCGGCAGCGGAAGAACGGAAGGGGCCGGAAGCCGATCCAGATCCGGAATCAAGGGCGGGAGAAACGGTGAGTGCGGAAGCCGATCCAGACCCGGAACCGGCAGCGGAAGGAGGGAAGGACCCGGAAGCTGATCCTGGCCTCGACTCGGCGGCGGGCGCAGGGAAGGGGACGGCAGGCGATTCACGCCCGGAGGCAGGGGTGGGAGACGGGGTGGGTGTGGAAGGGAGCGTGGGGGTGCGGACGGCAGGGATCGGCGGGATGGGGAGGACTGCGGTCACCTGGTAGCCGGTGGTCTCGCTCTCCAGCGGGCCGGCGGTGAAGGAGCCACCCAGGCTTTCGGCTCGGGCTCGCATTCCGGTCAGGCCGCTCGAGCCCTCCGCGGGCGGGACGTCGCTGCGGGCGCCGGTGTTCGTGATGGACAGGTGCAGGGCGGCCGGGGTGTGCCTGATCTCGACGAACGCGGCCGGGGCCGGGCCCGCGTGCTTGCGGACGTTCGTCAGGGACTCCTGGACTATCCGGTAGGCGGCGCGGTCGACCTCGGCGGGCAGGTCGCGGGGCTCGCCGAGGATCTCGGTCCGGACCGGGAAACCGGCGTCCGCGGTCAGGTCGCTCAAGCGGCTCAGGCCCAGCGCGGGCTGGCGGGGCGCCGCCTCCCCCTCGGTCCGCAGGACGCCCAGCACGGAACGCACCTCACGCAGTGCCTCCGCGCTCGCCGTCTTGATCGCGGACAGGGCCTCACGGGCCTGTTCCGGGCGGCTGTCCATCAGGTGCAGGCCCACTCCGGCCTGCACGTTGATCAGCGACAGGTGGTGGCCGAGCACGTCGTGCAACTCCCGGGCCATCCGCAACCTCTCCTCGGACGCCTGGCGGCGTTTCTGTTCGGCGCTGGCCCGCTCCTGCTCCTCGCGGGCGCTGGCCAGTGCGGCGAGCTGCTCGTGCCGGACCTTCGACACCGTGCCGGCCAGCACCGGCGCGCCCAGCCCGACCCCGGCGAGGACCGCCTCGCGCAGGCTGGGCGTGACCCCGGCGGGCAGGCCGAGCGGGCCGGCCAGGACCACGTCGAGCAGCAGGTAGAGCATCCAGGCGACCGCCGCGCCGATCGCCGCCTCGGTCCGCCGGCCGGACTTGGCCAGCGCGAACAGGGCCAGGGCGGGGGCCACCGCATACATCCAGTAGGGATCGGCGTGGGTGGCGAACAGGAGCGAGGCAGCCGCGGCGATCACGAAGACAGCGAGCGGGGCCCGGCGTTTCCAGAACAGCGTGACCGGGCCGGCGATCAGCAACAGGTAATACAGCACCGGCGACGTGAGGTGGACCCCGCCGCGGTCGGCGAGATCATTCGACCCGGCGAGGTGGAAGATCGAGGCGGCGATCACCGCGCCGGGCGGCCAGCCGTTGTGCCCGCTGCGCCGCGAGCGACGCCACGGCGGCCCGGACGTCGCGAACGGCTCCGCCTCGTCACACGGCTCCGGCACGGACCGCCGCCACGGCTGCCCGGCCGGCCAGGAAGAGGAACGCCGGGAATGGGGGTGCCGCGGATGGGAATGCCGGGATGAGGGACGCCAGTGCCACGCCGGGTCACCGGACGCCCACCACCAGCCAACATTCCTCATGAGCCGAACCTACGTCAGCCGCCCCGGCCCCGGCATCGGCCCGTGGGCGGGCATCGCAAGTACTCCCCTGGTGTCACATCGGCATCCCCGCGTACTCCTCCGGGCGTACCAGAAAGATCAAAAACGGCGCGGAATGCGCTGGAAGGATGCCTCCCCGGGCCGACGCCGGCGGCCGTTGACCGGCCGATGCTGGAGCGGTACCCGAGAGAACCGTCGAAGGAGATGCCATGCAAACCCAGGGACCTGCCCGGCTGCGGACGTCCGACGCGGAACGGGAGGAGACCGCCGAGATCCTGCGGGCGGCCATGGCCGAAGGCCGGCTCGACCTGTCCGAGGGCGAGGAGAGGCTGGCCATCGCGTACGCCTCCAAGTTCCGTGACGAGCTGGCGCCGCTCACCGCCGACCTGCCGTTCGGGGGCCGCCAGGCATTGGCCCGCACCCCGGCGCGGCGGGCTGCGACACGCCGTTCGCTGAGCCGTCACGCGAGCTTCATCCTGATCATCGCGGGCGTCCTCACCGGAGTGTGGATGCTGTCCAACTCCACGTTCTTCTGGCCCGTCATCCCGCTGGCGTTCCTGGTGATGGGCCTGTTCAAGCACGCGCGTTACGGCCGCTGGCGCCCTGAGTACACGTTCGGCCACCACCACCGGCACTGATCGCCGCTGTCGGGTGGCCGACCCCACGCGCGACACGCCAACCGGATCGTTGATCTTCTCCGTTCTCTCTGCCACAGTGGCCGAGTTTTGTTCGGGGAGGGACAACGCACATGATGGGTCCGTCGCACGCGCTATCCGGCGCGGCCGCCTGGCTGGCAGGCAGTTGGGCGCTCGACCAGTTCGCCAACATCAGTCAGTCGCCGTTGGAGGTGGCGGTCGGCACGGCGATCTGTGCCGGCGGCGCGCTCCTGCCCGACCTGGACATGTCCGGCAAGGTCACCCGCAACCAGGGTGGCGCGACGGTGGCCCGCACGTTCGGTGTGGCGTCGCTGTTCGTGGCCGAGGTGGTGGAGAAGTTCTCGCTCGGCGTCTACACGGCGACGAAGCTGAAGCGAGACCCGCGCCGTGACAACGGGCACCGCACGTTCACCCACACGCTGCCGTTCTGCGCGCTGCTCGCCTGGGGCACGACCGCGCTGGCCGACAAGTACGGCTACTGGGCGGTCATCGGGATCGTCTTCTTCATGAGTGGTCTCGCGCTGCGCGGCCTGTTCGACGACTGGGCCGAGCGGGCCGGCTGGGTGATCGTGACCCTGGCTTCGGCGGCGATCGCCTGGTTCACCGCCGCCAACCTGCCCAGCGGCCGCGGTTATCCGCTGTTGGGACTGGCGGTCGGGGTGGGCTGTTTCGTGCACATTCTGGGCGACATGATCACCAAGAACGGCGTGCCGATCCTCTGGCCGATCCCGATCAAGCGCCGCATGTGGATGATGGTCGGCATTCCGAACAGCATGGCCGTGAAAGTCGGCGGCAAGGTCGAGGTGGTCATCCTGCGCACCGCCTTCACGGTCATCTCGCTGCTGTCGATCGCCGGACTGTTCATCCCGAGCGTCCTGGAGCGCTTCAACCTGGACGTCTGGGCCAGCAAGTAGGCCGACGGCCGCCGCCGGCGCAGGCCGATCGGCAGCCGATCCGCCGGTGTGAGCCGGTCGGCGGGGCGGTGGCGCCGCACGGACTTCGCGGGCGATCACCTCTACCGGTTCTGGACCGCCCCGGGCCGGTGACGCCTTCGATGCCTCCGGCGTCAGCGCAGCTTGGCAAGGGTCGTCACAGCGGCCTCCCGCACGAACCCGCTCGGGTCCGAGACGAGCACGTTCAAAACCTTCCGCGGGTACGGGTGAAGGTGCGCCACAGTTCCCACGACGCGATGGCGGACGGTCACGTCCGCATCCGTCGCCAGCCCGTCGACGAGCGAGCTCCACCGCCCAGTGATGTCACCGACGGTGGCCAGCCCACTGAGCACGGCCGCCCGCACCGACGCGTCCGGGTCCGCGGCCAGTCCCCGGATCACCGGTTCGGCCCGAGGGTCGTCGTCGACCACGTACGCAAGCCCCTTCGCGGCACGAACCCGCTGTCGCGGATCCGCGGCGACCGCCTCGCTCAGCAGCACGCCGACGGCCGGATCACCGCCGATCGCCCCGAGGGCCTCTCCGGCCCGCCCGCGGACCCGCTCGTCCTCGTCCCGCAGGAACACCCCGAGCGCAGCCAGCAGCACCGCCTCCCCAGAGCCACCTCCGCCCGCCACCGAACCAGAGCCACCTCCGGCCGCCACCGAACCAGAGCCACGTTCGCCGGCCACCGAACCGGGGCCGCCCCTTACCGACGCCGAACCGGTGCGACCTCCTGACGCCGCACCGATCCGGCCCAGAGCGTAGGCGGCCCGGGCACGGACCCGCGGATCCGAATCGGCGGTGAGAGTTGCGAGCGGCCCGACGCTCTCGGGCCGGAGTGCCTCTCCGAGCCGGCTGACCGCGGCGAGACGAACCGCGCCATCGGTGTCCCGGAGTGCGCCGGTGAGCAGCTGATATGCCCGATCGTCGGTACCCGGCTCGGGCACCGCCTCGACGGCCAGGACCCGGATCTCCGGTTCGGGCCGGGTGGCACAGGCGGCGAGCAGCGGGACGTCGGCGGCGGTCAGCACCGGCCCGATCCAGTCCAGCGCGACCCGGCACTGATCGACGGATCCGCCGGTCATCATGCCGAGCAGCGCCTCCCGAGCCGCCGGCCGCTCGGCCCGGAGCATCTGGTCGATCAGTTCCCGCAGGTGGTAGGGGGTGTCACCGAGATCCCGATCATCGGCCATCGTCAGGTCAGGCAGTGCGGCCGCCCCGGCTACGTCAGCGAGCAGCAGGCCGGTGACGTCCCGGCCGTCGTGGTCCTGCTCGTCCAGGAAACTCCCGAGCAGTTCCCGTAGCGCGTCGGCCAGCCGTCCAGCATTCCCGGCCACCACCCCGGTGATCCGTTCGACAGTCTCCGGCCCGGCGTCGACCTGCTCGGCGTGCTCCCGCAGGCGGCGCAGCACCTCCCGGTTCTCGATCACCGCCTCACCTTCACACACCCCCGCCACCCCGAACACCGGCTGGTCGTCACCGCTGTCTCAGAACGCTCCAGACAGCGGTGACGACCAGCCCGGGAAACCGGCGAGCGCCCAGGCGGAGAGCGACGGTGAGCGCGAACCCCGGAGCAGGCGCCCACCGGGCGCGACGTTTCAGTCGATCGAGTAGGCGAGGTTGGGGCGCAGCCAGCGCTCGGCCTCGGCGACCGGGACGCCACGGCGTACCGCATAGTCCTCGATCTGGTCCTTGGCGAGCCGTCCGACGGTGAAGTATTTCGCCTCCGGGTGGGCGAAGATCAGGCCGCTGACGGCGGCGGCCGGGGTCATCGCGTACGACTCGGTGAGGGCGACCCCGATGGCGGACGTGCCGAGCAGCTCGAACAGGTCGCGTTTCTCGCTGTGGTCGGGGCAGGCCGGGTAGCCGAGCGCCGGCCGGATGCCCCGGAACCGTTCGGCGTGCAGGTCGGCCAGCAGCGGCTGGGCGTCCGGCTCGAACCATTCACGGCGGGCCTTGAGGTGCAGGTATTCGGCGAACGCCTCGGCGAGACGGTCGGCCAGCGCCTTCACCATGATGGCCCGGTAGTCGTCGTGCTCGGCCTCATACTTGGCAGCCAGCTTGTCGGCGCCGTGGATGGCGACCGCGAACCCGCCCAGGTGGTCTCCGGAGGGGGCGATGTAGTCGGCGAGGCAGCGGTTGGCCCGCCCGGCCGGCTTCTCGGTCTGCTGGCGCAGCATCGGGAACGACGTCCCGTTGTCCAGCTTGATGTCGTCGCCGTCGGCGTGCGCCGGCCAGAAGCCGTACAGGCCACGGGCCTGGAACGACCCCTGCGCGATGATCTGGTCGAGCAGCGTGTTGGCGTCGTCGAACAGCTCCCGCGCGACCGGCTGTTCCAGGATGGCCGGGTACTTGCCCTTGAGCTCCCAGGCCAGGAACAGGAACTGCCAGTCGATCATGGAACGGAGCTCGGCGATGGTGGGTGCGACCTCCCGTACGCCGGTGAAGTCGGGTTTGGGAAGGTCCTCGAAGTTGATCTGCTCGCGGTTGGCGCGAGCCTGGGCGAGGGTGAGCAGCGGCTTGGAGTGGCGCTGCTCGTGCTGCTCGCGGAGGCGCTGCTGCTCGTCGCGGTTGGCCTCGTCGAGCTTGACCGCGCGCTCCGGATCGAGCAGGTCGGACACCACGCCGACCACCCGGGACGCGTCGAGCACGTGCACCGTCGATCCGTCGTAGGCGGGCGCGATCCGGACCGCCGTGTGCTGTTTCGACGTGGTCGCGCCGCCGATCAGCAGCGGCAGCTTGATCCCGCGGCGCTGCATCTCGGCGCCGACCGCGACCATCTCGTCCAGCGACGGGGTGATCAGGCCGGACAGCCCGATCGCGTCGGCGCCCTCGGCGATCGCGGTCTCCAGGATCTTCGCGGTCGGCACCATCACGCCGAGGTCGATCACCTCGTAGTTGTTGCAGCCCAGGACCACGCCGACGATGTTCTTGCCGATGTCGTGGACGTCGCCCTTGACCGTGGCGAGGACCACCTTGCCCTGGCCGCGGGAGCCGGCCTCCTTCTCGTCCTCCATGAAGGGCAGCAGGTAGGCGACCGACCGCTTCATCACGCGGGCGCTCTTGACCACCTGGGGCAGGAACATCTTGCCGGAGCCGAACAGGTCGCCGACCACGCCCATGCCGGTCATCAGCGGGCCCTCGATGACGTCGAGCGGGCGCGGCAGTTTCAGCCGGGCCTCCTCGGTGTCGGCCTCGATGAAGTCGACGATGCCGTGCACCAGGGCGTGGCTGAGCCGCTCCTCGACCGGCGCCTCCCGCCACGACAGGTCGACCTCACGCTTGGCGCCCGAGCCGGTGACCGTGGAGGCGAAGGTGACCAGCCGGTCGGTGGCGTCCGGGCGCCGGTCGAAGATCACGTCCTCGACCAGCTCCAGCAGCTCGGCCGGAATGTCCTGGTAGACGGCGAGCTGGCCGGCGTTGACGATGCCCATGTCGAGCCCGGCCCGGACCGCGTGGAACAGGAACGCCGAGTGCATGGCTTCGCGCACGATGTCATTGCCGCGGAAGGCGAAGGACAAGTTCGAGATGCCACCGGAGGTACGGGCGCCCGGGCACCGTGCCTTGATCAGCGGGAGCGCGTCGATGAAGTTCTTCGCGTACCCGTTGTGCTCGGCGATGCCCGTCGCGACCGCGAGCACGTTCGGGTCGAAGATGATGTCGTTCGGGTCGAACCCGTCGGCCACCAGCAGGTCGTAGGCCCGCCCGCAGATCTCCACCTTGCGCTCGGTGGTGTCGGCCTGGCCCTGCTCGTCGAAGGCCATCACGACCGCGCCGGCGCCGAAGTCACGGATCCGCCGGGCGTGCTCGAGGAAGACCTCCTCGCCCTCCTTGAGGCTGATCGAGTTGACCACGCCCTTGCCCTGCACGCACTTGAGGCCGGCTTCGAGGACGCTCCACTTGGAGCTGTCGATCATGATCGGGATCCGGGCCACCTCGGGCTCGGTCGCGATCAGGTTGAGGAAGGTGACCATCGCCTGCTCGCTGTCGAGCAGATCGGCGTCCATGTTGACGTCGAGCAGGTTGGCGCCGCCGCGCACCTGCTCCAGGGCCACGTCGACGGCGGCCTGGTGGTCGTCGGCCTCGATGAGCCGGCGGAACTTGGCCGAACCGGTCACGTTGGTCCGCTCGCCGATCATCACGAACCCGGTGTCCGGGCCGATCTCGAACGGCTCCAGGCCACTGAACCGGGTGGTCGGGGCGGGCGGGGCGATCACCCGCGGCGCCGCGCCACGGACCGCGTCGGCGACCGCCGCGATGTGCGCCGGGCTGGTGCCGCAGCAGCCGCCGACCAGGTTGACCAGGCCGTCCGCGGCGAACCCGCGGAGCAGCTCACCGGTCTCGGCCGGGGTCTGGTCGTAACCGCCGAACGCGTTCGGCAGACCCGCGTTCGGGTGCGAGGCCACGTAGACGTTCGACAGGCGGGCCAGGTCGGCCACGTGCGGGCGCATCTCGGTCGCGCCGAGCGAACAGTTGACCCCGACGACCAGCGGCTCGGCCCGCTCGATGGACCGCCAGAACGCCTCCACGGTCTGACCCGAGAGGGTACGCCCGGACAGGTCCACGATCGTCACGGAGATCCACAGCGGGATCTCCGGCGCCACCTCACGGGCCGCCGCGATCGCCGCCTTCGCGTTCAGCGTGTCGAAGATCGTCTCGATCAGGAACAGGTCGACGCCGCCCTCGGCCAGCGCCGACATCTGCTCCGCGTAGGTCGCCTTGACCTGGTCGAAGGTGACCGCACGGAACGCCGGGTCCTCGACCTTCGGCGACAGCGACAGGGTGACGTTGAGCGGGCCGACCGAACCGGCCACGAACCGGGGCCGCCCGTCACGGGCCTGAGCCTCGTCGGCGGCCTGCCGGGCCAGCCGGGCGCCCTGCACGTTCATGTCCCGGACCAGGTGCTCCAGCCCGTAGTCGGCCTGGGCGATGCTGGTCGCGGTGAAGGTGTTGGTGGTGGTGATGTCGGCGCCGGCCGCCAGATACTGACGGTGGACGTCGAGGATGACGTCGGGCCGGGTCAGGATGAGCAGGTCAGGGTCACCCGTGACGTCTTTCGGGTGGTCCGCCGGGATCAGCTCGTTGCGGTAGTCCGCCGGGGAGAGCTTGGCGCCCTGGAGCATCGTGCCCCACGCGCCGTCCAGCACCAGAATCCGCTCGGCGAGCAGCTCGCGCAGCTGAGTGACGGTCTGAGTCAACGCCAACACCTCCGATAGTGAGTCGGAGGCGCCCTTGTTTCGGGTGGTTCACCGGTCGAGCGTGACGGGTGTCGGGCCCGCTGCAGCGCCTCTCGGCCGGACCGTCAACGATACCGACTCTTTCATTTGGCGTCGGCGTAGGCACCAACCACTGAGACGTCCAGAGGAAAACGCACCGTGGTGTCGCCGAACAGCAACCGGCCCGCCGATAGCGCGCTCTCCCGGACCGCCTCCGCCACCGATTCGGCCTGGTCCGCCGGACAGTGCACCACCACCTCGTCGTGCACGAACAGGACGAGTTCCGCTTCGGTGCCGGCCAGGCTGGTCCGCAACGTGGCCAGCAGAACCAGCGCCCACTCGGCGGCTGTGGCCTGGATCACGAAGTTGCGGGTGAAGCGGCCCCGGGCCCGGCCCGGCGGGGGCGCCACCTCGTCCGGCGGGTCCAACCCGGCGTCTCGCCACGCGCCGGACGCCGGCGGGCAGGTGCGGCCCAGCCAGGAACGGACCAGGCCACCCGCCTCACCGGTCCGGGCGGCGGCCTCCACATACTCGAACGCCGTCGGATAGTGCCGCCGCA
Source organism: Actinoplanes sp. NPDC026670 (assembly GCF_040638175.1). Taxonomy (NCBI): domain Bacteria; kingdom Bacillati; phylum Actinomycetota; class Actinomycetes; order Micromonosporales; family Micromonosporaceae; genus Actinoplanes; species Actinoplanes sp. NPDC026670. Next base: position 25,141 of record NZ_JBEZXU010000042.1, on the reverse strand, counting down.
GCACCGCCAGAGCCGGGATGGCGTCGCCGCCGGTCTGCCCATACATGGCGCCGAGCAGGGCGATCTTGGCCTTGGCCCGGTCACCGTCGAACGAGTCGGTGGCCAGCGCCGCATACAGATCGCCGGCCGCCGCCGCTTTCGCCAGCCGCCCGTCACCGGAGACCGCGGCCAGCACCCGTGGCTCCAGCTGACCGGCGTCGGCCACCACGAACCGCCAGCCCGGATCGGCGATCACCGCCCGGCGGACCACCTTGGGCACCTGCAGAGCGCCGCCGCCCCGGGTCGCCCAGCGGCCGGACACCACGCCACCCGCCACATACTCCGGGCGGAAACGGCCGTCCCGCACCCAGGCGTCGCACCAGGCCCAGCCGTGCGCCGTCCAGATCCGGTACAGCTCCTTGAACTCCAGCAGCGGGGCCACCGCCGGATGGTCGACCTGGCGCAGCACCCAGCGCCTGGTGTTGGGGATCTCGATGCCGGCCCGGTGGAACGCCTTCACCACCTCGGCCGGCAGATCCGGGTGCAGGCCGTGGGTGCCGAACGCGGCGTTGATCTCGGCGGTCAGCTCGGCCAGACGGCGGGGCGGGCCCATCGGCTGCGGCGGGCCGAGCAGCTCACGCAGCAGCTCGTCGTGCACATCAGGACGCCAGGGCAGGCCGGTGCGCCCCATCTCGGCGGCGATCAGGGCGCCTGCCGACTCGGCGGCCACCAGCATCCGGAAACGGCCGGGATGGACGGTCTCGGCTATCCGGCGAGCCTGCTCCTCGTACACCTCGATCAGGTCTTTGACCTCGGGATGATCGGCCGGGACCGCATCGAAGAGGGCGACCTGCGCGAAACCGGGCGGCTCGGCATCCGGCCGTGGCCGGTCCGGAGGGACCGGCAGGCCGCGCAGGCGGGCGACGGCGGCGGCCAGACCGCGTGGCTCGCCCCACCGGCCGGCATGGCCGGACAGCAGCGCCTCGGTGAGCTCCAGATCGTGGCAGCGGGCCACCCGGGCCCCGGCCCGCAGCAGGGGTGGGTAGATACCGGCGGTCGAGGCCCAGAGCCAGCGTGGCTGCTCGGCGGCCTCCAGCCGGGTGATCTCGGCGGCCAGGTCGGGAACGTGCCACAGCTCCCCCGAAACGGCGCGACCCAGACGGCCACCAGGGCCGTCCGGGTCGGGCACCACAGCTATCAGCACCGGGCCATTGTCACCCGGGGGTATGACAAGTTCTGCGACCGGTTATTTGACCGCCCCAGAGGTCAGACCCGCCTGGATCTGCCGCTGGAAGATCGCGTAGACGACGATCATCGGCAGGATGGAGAGCGTGAGCGCGGCGAACAGCTGGCCCCATTCGGCCTGGTAACCGGCCGACACGCTGATGTTCGCGATGCCCTGGGTGAGCACGTACTTGGACTCGCTCTGCATCACCACGACCGGCAGCAGGTACTGGTTCCACTGGCCGACGATGTTGAAGATCGCGATGCTGACCAGGCCGGATTTCGCCATCGGCATCATCACCTGGAAGAACCGGCGCATGTGCCCGGCGCCGTCCACGGTCGCCGCCTCCTCGATCTCGTGCGGCAGCGTCCGGAAGAACGCCTCCAGGAAGAAGACCGTGAAGGACAGCGAGTAGGCGATGTAGATCAGGATCAGGCCGACGTACGAGTCCAGCAGGCCCATCGACTGGGCGATGCCGAACAGCGGCGCCAGGGCCATGAAGGTCGGGAAGGCCAGCCCGGACACGAACAGGTAGTAGATGAACCGGTTGCCGGCGAACCGGTAGCGGGCCAGCACATAGGCGGCCATCGACCCGAGCAGCATGGTGCCGGCCGTGCTGATCAGCACGACGAAGACGCTGTTCAGGAAGTACTGGCCGATGTGCGCCTCGCTCCAGGCGTCACCAAAGTTGTTGAGCGCCCAGCTCTGCGGCAGCCCGAACGGCTCGTCGAGGAAGATCTCCTCGTTGCTCTTGAACGAGGCCAGGAAGACCCAGATCAGCGGCCCGACGGTGACCAGCGCCCAGAGGAACAGGGCCAGGTGCGCCACGCCGCCGAGCGGGTTGACCCGCCGGCCTTCACCGGGGGCGCCTGTCGCGCTCCGGGTCTCCGCGACCGGGGCCGCGTCCGAGAGGGTGGTGGTTTTCATGATCGTTTCTCTCCTCTCGGCCGATCAGGCCTGGACGTTGTCGCGGCGGGTGACCCGCAGGGTCAGCCAGGCGAAGCTCAGGGCCAGGAAGAACAACACGACGCCGATCGCCGAGGCGTAACCGGCCTGGGAGTACTTGAAGGCGTTGAGGTAGATCTGCATGCTCAGCACCTGGGTCGAGTTGTTCGGGCCACCCTGGTTCACCGTCATGATGTTGACCAGCGCGAAGGCGTCGAAGGCCGCGATACCGAGGTAGATCCAGGCGACCTGGATGTTGCCCCAGAGCAGGGGCATCGTGATCTTGAAGAACAGGGTGATCCGGGTGGCGCCGTCCAGGGCGGCCGCCTCGTAGATCTCCTGCCCGATCGAGCCCATGCCGGCCGAGAAGAGCACCACGTAGAAGCCGACCGCCTGCCAGATCAGCACGATCAGGATGCAGGTCAGCGCCCAGTTCTCGTCGGCAAGGAACAGCCAGGGCTCCCACGAGTCCGGGAGCAGGCCGTTGATCATGCCGCTCTTGTCCGGGCCGTAGACCCGCTGGAAGATCACCGCGACCAGGGCCAGGGCCAGCAGCTGCGGGAAGAAGAAGACCACCCGGTAGACCTTGGAGCCCCAGACGCCCTGGGTCATTCCGCCCTTCGACCCGCCGCCCACGTTGAGCAGGAAGGCGAACACCAGCGCGATCACGATCGTGACGATCGGCAGCAGGAGCAGCAGATAGCCGTTGTGCCGCAGCGCGGTCCAGACGACCTCGTCGTTCCACAGCTTCACGAAGTTGTCGAAGCCGACGTTCTTGAACGTTCCGTAGCCGGACCAGTCGGTCAGCGACAGCTGGAACATCTGTAGATAGGCACCCACCACGAAGATGGCGTAGAGCGCCACCGGCACGGCAAGGAAACCGATGATGAAGGGATACTTGCCGTGCCGCATGGCGCTCGACCGTCCTACTGCTCGGGGTGCGGGGTTACCGGGCCGCTCAGGCGCGGGTGTTCTTGGAGATCGAGGAGTCCTTGGCCACGTCCTGGGCCACCTTCTCCATCGTGTCGCAGAACTTCTGCGCGTCGCCGCCGTTGAACATCAGGGCATTGACGGCCTCGAGCGAGGCGTCGTTCATCTTCTTGTACCAGGTGTCCCAGAGGTAACCCATGAAGATGTCCTTGCCGGCCTTGGTCAGCATGTCGTTACCGCTGGTCAGGCCGGGCGAGATGGTCTGGCCGTCGGCGGCGCCGGCGACCACGGTGAGCGACTTGGTGAGCTTGGTGAACTCCAGCGCGGCAGCCTTGGAGAGCATGACGCGCAGGTACTCCTTGCCGCCCTGGACGTTGCTGCCCTTGGTCGACGCGAAGTAGATCTCACCCGCGGCCGCGTTGATCGCGGTCGCCGGCAGCTGGTCCGAGGTGGTGACGCTCGGGTACGGCGCGACCGCGTACTCGAAGTTCGGCGTGATGCTGGCGGCCTGCTCGTTCTCCAGCCACGAGCCGCACGGGTAGAACGCGACCTTGTCCTGGTTCTGCTGGAGCTGGACCTCGGTGTGACGCAGGCCGAGGAAGCTCTTGTTCATGTACTTGACGCCGATCTGGCCCCACGCCTCGGCCGCCTGCTTGATGGCCGGCGCCGTCCAGGCTCCCGGCTTCAGGTTGTCGAGGTCCTTGAGGACCTGCTCGGTGCCGATCTTGGCGGCGCTGGTCATGATCGCGCGGACCATGTAGTACGAGGCGTTGGCGCCCGCGTAGGCGAACGGGGTGATGCCGGCCGCCTTGATCTTGTCGCACAGGGCGGTGAAGTCGGCCCACGTGGTCGGCACGGTCCAGCCGTTCTTGTCGAACAGCTTCTTGTTGTAGTACATGCCGAAGACGGTGAAGGAGTAGTTCACCGCGAACGGCTTGCGGCCACCCTCGACGTCGTAGGTGCCCTGCTCGATCGCGCCCGGGACCAGCGTCTCGGCGACGGTCTTGCCGGCGACGTCGAACGACGGCGCGGCGAAGAGGTCGGTCAGGTCGGCCGCCTGGCCGGCCTTGACGATGGCGCCGAAGTCCATCATGTCGGCGCCCGAGTTGTTGATCATGTCGGGGGCGGTGCCGGAGTTCAGCCGTGGCTTGATCGTGGTGGCGATCTGCTCGGTGGCCGAGTACTTGACCTCGGACTCCGGCCACTTCTTCTTGTACATCGGGGTGTCGACGTCGGTGGCGTACTTGGTGCCCAGACCACCGTCGAAGATCACGATCTCGACCGGGGCCTTGGTGTCGATGCCGAGCGGGTTGTCCGCCGACTTCGTACCGGTGGCCTGGTCGTTCTTCTCCTCCGAGCCGCCACCCACACAGGCGCTGAGCATGCCCACCGCCGGGGTCGCCGCCAGGCCGACCGCAGCGGCACGGCGCAGCAGGCTACGACGGTCCAGCTCGGATTTCGTTATGTCAGACATCGATATTCCTCTCGGGTCAACCCTTGACGGCGCCGGCCGTCAGACCGGTGGCGATGTTGCGCTGAATGATCAGGAAGAAGACCACCACGGGAATGGACGTGATGATCGCACCGGCCATGAGGGGACCCCAGGCGGTACCGCGTTCGGTCTGGTTGTAGAGCAGCCAGGCCATCAGGTTCTGTTTCTGCGGGTTGTTCAGCGTGTTGATGATGATGAATTCATTCCACGCCTGGATGAACCCGTAGACCGAGGTGGCGACCAGACCGGGGCCGGTGAGCGGCAGGATGATCCGCCAGAACACCTGGGCCCGGGTGCAGCCGTCGATCATCGCGGCCTCGTCCAGCTCCCGGGGGATGCCGGAGATGAAACCGCGGAGCGTCCACACCGTGTACGGCAGCAGCAGCACCAGGTACACGAGTGCGACACCGACCAGCGAGTTGGTCAGGTTGGCGCCCTGCAACATCAGGAAGAGCGGGATGAGCAGAGCGAGGAAGGGCACCAGCTGTACGGCCAGGATGACCAGGATGATCGCCTTGCGCCCGTAGAAGCTGAACCGGGCGATCGCGAGCGCCGCCAGGAACCCTACGACCAGGGCGGCGGCGACCGCCATAGCCGTGATGATCAAACCGTTGATCATGCTCGGGATGAAGAGTTCCTCACCGAGCGCCGACTTGAAGTTGTCCAGCGTGAACTCGTTCGGGAAGAACGTCGGCGTGAAGCTGCGGACCTCGGAGTCCGGCTTGAACGCCGTGTTCAGCACCCAGTACACCGGGAAGATCATGACCAGGCCGAAGACGATACCGGTGGAGTTCGCGAAGAACGTACCGATACGGCTACGCCCGACGGTGATGACGCCGTCGTCGTGCTTCGCCATCAGTCCACCTCCCCGATCTTGAACATCTGGCGGATGTAGAAGATCATCACGCCGAGCATCAGCAGCACGGTGATCACCGAGATCGCCGAGCCGTAGCTGTAGTTGGACCGCCCGAAGGCCTGCGTGTACGAGAACGTCGCCAGCGTCTGGTAGACCGGCTCCGGATGCCCGTCGCGCAGCGCCCAGTTCTGGGTGAAGAGGCCGAAGTTCCAGATCACCGACAGCGTGGTGACGATGGTGAGCAGCGGCTTCAGGATCGGCAGGGTGATGTTGCGCAGCGCCTGCCAGGCCGAGGCGCCGTCGACCGTGGCCGCCTCCAGCAGCTCCTTCGGCACCTGGGTGAGACCGGCGCTCAGCGAGATCGCCAGGAACGGGATGCCGGCCCACACCACCAGCGTGGTGATCACCGCCCAGCCCTCCCAGGGATTCACGAACCAGCTGTGCGTCGCGTAGTCGAAGCCCAGCTCGGTGAGCACGTAGTTGAGGACGCCGAAGTCGGAGTCGGTCAGCCAGCGGAACGACTGCGCGGCGACCAGCTGGGGCAGCGCCCAGACGAACATCATCGCGATCATCATGAAGAGCCGGACCTTGGCGTGCACCCGCCGCATCAGCAGCGCGATGCCGAGCCCGGCCAGAACCGAGAGGGTCACCGAGACGACCGTGAAGGCGGCGGTACGGCCCACGACGCCCCAGAAGACGCCGTCGGTCAGAGCCTTCGTGTACTGGTCGACACCCGCCCACGGCGGCGTCTTACCGGAGAACAGCTCCTTCAGCCGCATGTTCTGGAAGGACAGCACGATCATGCGGTAGAGCGGGTAGGCCAGCATCGCGATCAGGATCACGAGCGTGGGCAGGGAGAGCAGCCACGCCACCCGGGAGTCGCGCTGGCTTCGGTTGCGTACCCGGGCCACGTGCCGCGGCGGCGGTGCCTGCGGCGCCTCCGCCGGGTTCGGCCGGGAGTCGACGGCGTGCATCAAAGATCCTCTTCCACCGTGAGGAGGGGGGTGTGCCGCCCGCCCGGCAGAAGGACGGGCGGGCGGCACGGGTCATCAGGCCTCGTTGAGCGTCGTGGCGATCTGCTCGTCAGCCCACTTGGCGCCATCGGCGACCGACTTCTTGCCGGTCAGGATGTCGGTCAGCATGGTCTGCAGGATGGAGGCCTTCTCCACGTCGGCCCACTTGGGAGCGTTCGGCGGGAACCAGCTGCTCTTCGCGGCGAGCGCGGCCGGGGCGATCTTCGGGTTGTCGGTCGCGGCCTTGTCCAGCAGGCTCGTGGCGTTCGGCAGCGCACCGCCCTTGACCAGGCCCTCCATCGACTTGCTGTCGGTGAAGGCCTTGATCCACTGAGCGGCGAGCTCCTTGTTCTGGCTCTTGGCGGTCACGCCGAGGTTCGAGCCACCGAGGAAGGAGGGGACCTCCGGCAGCGGCGCGGCGGCCAGCTTGCCCTTGACCTTGGTCGGGACCAGCGGGGACGTCGGGTCGTTCGGGTCCTTGCGGACCTCCTCGGCCACACCCTGCTCCCAGGCGTTGCCGTAGAAGATGCCGCCGGAACCCTGGGAGAAGATGCCGGCCTGCTCGTTCTCGTTCTTGGTGACGTCAGCCTTGGAGTACTTCTTGGTCAGGTCGACCCACTTCTGCAGGCCCTCCAGCGACGCCGGGGTGGAGAGCTGGCCGACCCACTTGTCGCCCTCCTGCTTCGCGATCTCGCCACCGGTCGACTTGACCCAGGACATCGCGGCGTACCAGTACTGGCCCGGCATGTAGAAGGCGCTGAACTTGTTGTCCGCGGCGTTGCCGGCCTGCAGCTTGTCCGCGGCCGACAGCAGGTCGGCGTAGGTCTTCGGGGCGTCGGTGATGCCGGCCTTCTGGAAGAGGTCGGTGCGGTAGATCATCACGCGGGCGCCGGCGTAGTAGGGCACGCAGTAGACCTTGCCCTCGGACTCGCAGGCGCCGGAGAGGCCGGAGAGCCAGGTGCCGGAGTTCTCGAAGTCGTTCTTGTTCAGCTCGGCGAAGCCCTCGGAGAAGACGTACTTGGAGAACTCGGTGTTGCCGAGCTCCACCACGTCCGGCACGTCCGAGCCGGCCAGGGTGGCGTCCAGCTTGGTGAGGTGGTTGGCCCACTGCTGGTACTCGACGGTGACCTGCGCGCCGGTGGCGTCGGTGAACCGCTTGGAGGCGTCGTCGACGACAGCCTTCCAGGAGGTCTCGGCGTCGACCATGAGCCAGACCTTGATGGTCTTGCCCTTGCCGTCGACCTGGCCGGTGGCCGAGGTCGCGCCCTCGTCGCTGGTGCCGCCGCAGGCTGCGGTTCCGAAGAGCGACGCGGCGAGCGCCGCGGCGACCGCGATCTTGCGCTTCACTTTTCCTCCCGAAGGGATTTCATTCTTTGAAAAGGGGTTCATCAGCTGTCCTTCGCGGCCTTGTGCCCGTGCACCGCTTGCGCGGTGCGCTGGAACGCGGCGTGCGAACGTTCGTGGGTTCGTTGCGCGACGGCGACGTACAGCAGGTCGAGAACGACCAGCTGCGGGTGCCGGGCGCTGAGCGCGTCCGGCCGGAAGGTCGTCGCCTGGGTTGCGGTGAGAAGGACGATGTCCGCCAACTCGGCCAGCGGGGATCGGGGGAAGCTGGTGAGCGCGATCGTGGTGGCGCCCCGGCTGTTCGCTTCCGCGAGCAGCTCGATCGTCTCGCCGGTCTCGCCACTGTGCGAGATGCCGAGCGCGACGTCGCCGGGCCGCGACAGCGCGGCGCTGGCCAGACCGTTGTGCACGTCGGTCCAGGCCCACACCGGGATGCCGATGCGATGCAGACTGAACTGCATCTCCTCGCCGACCAGCGCGCTTCCGCTGGCGCCGAAGATGTTCACGCGTTGCGCGGCGGCGATCGCCACCGCGGCCCGCTCCACCTCGCCCAGGTCCAGCAGCGTGGCGGTGTCGTGCATGGCCCGCGTGTCGGCCGCCATGATCTGGCCGAGGACCCGCTCCAGCGGATCGTTCGGCTGGATCTCGCGGCCGATGTCCACGGTCCAGCCGGCCGAGCGGGCCCGGCCGGTCTCCGCCGCGATGCCGAGGCGGAGGTCCGCGTAGCCGTCGAAGCCGACCGCCCGGCAGAACCGGGTGATCGTGGCCGGCGAGGTTCCGCTGCGCTCGGCCAGTTCGACGATGGTGGCCCGGGAGGCCGCGGCCGGATCGGCGAGCACCTGCTCGGCGACCCGTTGCAGCGCCCCGGTGAAGTCCGGCAGCAGCGTCCTGACCCGAGCGAGCACACCGTCGACCGGTGCACGGTTCACGCCGTTCGTGGTGATTCGCTCGCTCCCGTGGTCACTCCCGATCCGGGCGGCGCCGCGAACCAGCGAGTCGGCGACCGCGGTACTCGCGGTGCCGTCCATCTCCGGCTCAGCCATCGGTCACCCTTTCAGGAAGGACTGTTTACTGTCGCGGTAAAAGTTCTTACTAAGAGGCCCCCACTGTCAAGACTGTGAAGGAAGTTTTCAAAACCGTTACCAGCCAGGCCGAATGACCGGATGTTTCGGCGCAGGCGGATGACAGCCATCGATCCACAAATGGCCGTTACGACGTGACCGCCATCACATGTCCGATTTACGGCCGTTTTCGACCCATCCGTTGGTTGAGCGCGAGATGGCCATTCGGCCAACGCGAGGTAGGCCATTCAGCCGATCTCCATGACGCGGCGAAACCTCGTCGTCACGCACGAAACAAGATCAAAAAAATTTCCGGTACGGGCTACGCGCTGCTCAGCCCACGAAAGAGGCGATCCGGCTCATCCGAATGGCCGGAATTCTGCCCTTTGGTCAGTGCTTGCGGAGGGCCGTGAAAGCATCGAATGATCGCTTCACAAATCAGGAGAAAAGGGCATGCGACTGCTTCCCGTATTCATCGGCGCGATCGTCGCCGGTAGCGTCCTCGCCCCGGCCGCGGCCCACGCGGCGATCCGGTTCGACCCGGCCACCAACACCGGGTTCATCGACGGCGAGGACGTCCGCAAGGCGTTCGGCTGGAACACGGCCGACCTGGCCCGCAACGCGCCCGAGGTCAGGTTCACCTACCACGTCGGCAAGACCGCGACCTATGCCGTGACCTGCGAGAAGGGCATCCACGTGGAAGCCGGCCACAACCCCGGCAGCACCAGCACCGGCCTGACCGCCGTGGTCACCCGAACTCGCGCCACCAGCACCGTCGCCGGTTTCCGGATCACCGGCGCCAGCAGCGGCATTTCCAGCATCGACGTGGCCCCGGAGCCCGGCCTGCCCTGCCCCGACGAGAGAGGCGGCGACATCCGTTCAGCGAAGTACCTGAACACCACCGTGACCACCGGCCTGTCCGCCGAGTTCGGCTCCATCCAGGCCTACTTCCCCCACCCGAACGTGGTGACCTGCGGGGCGGGTTACTCGGCGGTTTCGCGGACGGCCTGGGCGAAGACCTCGGAGCGGTGTTCGAAGTTGCGGAAACGGCCGTAGCTCGGGGCGGCCGGGGACAGCAGCACCACGCCGCCGGCCGGGGTGACCTTGCGGGCCAGGCGGACCGCGTCGACCAGGTCCTCGGCCGGTTCGGTGCGGACCCGCGGGAGCCGGGCCAGCGCCTCCAGGATCCGCGGGCCGCTGTCCGGCAGGCCGATCACGGTGAGTTCCCGATCGGCGAGGAACTCGCGTAACGGTGAGTAGTCGAGGCCGCGATCGGTGCCGCCGACCAGTACGGTGAGTGGCCGGTTCTCGTACGCCTCGATGGCGTGCATCGCCGCGTAGGGGCTGGTCGACAGCGTGTCGTCGACGAACGTCAGCCCGGACGGGTCCTCGATCTCGGCGAGCCGGTGCGGCAGCCCCGCGAAGTCGCGCACGGCCGCCTCCAGGACCGCCCGCTCCCCCGGCACGTCGACGCCCATGCCGTCCAGCACGGCCAGCGCCACACACAGGTTGCCCTCGTTGTGCCGGCCCTTCAGGCGCAGCGCGGCCCGCTCGAACAGCGCCTCGTCACCGCACCAGACCCGCCCGTCCTCGACCCGGAACCGGGAGTCGGCAGCGGCCGCGGCGACCGGCGGGAAGTGGTTCGCGTCGAGGACCCCGCGGATCTCGTCGCGCAGCCGCCGGTCCGTCCCGTTCACCACGATCAGCTCAGGTCCGTACCCGAGAAGGTTTAGTTTGTCCCGGTAATATTCGCGCTCGCCGCCGTGCGCGTCGAGATGCTCGGGGAACAGCGACGTGACCACCGCCACCCGGGGCGAATCGGTCAGGTCGGCGCACTGATAGCTGGACAGCTCGAGCACGTAGAGCTCGGCCTCGGGCATGTCGAGCAGCGGGACGCCGATGTTGCCGCCGTAGGCGTTCGGCCGCCCGACCGCGGTCAGCAGGTGGCTGATCAGGCTGGACGTGGTGCTCTTGCCCTTGCTGCCGGTCACCCCGACGGTCGTCGCGGCGTGCTCGGCCATCCACAGCGCGCTGCCGCCGGTCACCGGGATCCCGCGCTCGCGGAGCTTGATCATGTACGGGTGGGTGGACGGCACGCCGGGCGAGCGGACCACCACGTCCGCGCTGGCCAGAGCCGCGAAGGCATGCTCGCCACCGGCCAGTGGGGCCAGCTCGGACAGCTCCCCGGTCCACTCGACGGACAGGTAGTTGGCGCTGTCGTCGACCGCGATCAGGCGGGACGGCTCGTGGCGGGCGATCGCGATCACCGCGGCCCGGCCCTCCCGGCCGGTCCCCCACACCGCCACCGATCGGCCCCGCAGGTCTGCCAGGCGCACGTCAGTCTCCTCGGGTCGCGCCGTCCTCGGACGCACTAATATTGCCCCTCGACCTTCACGACAGGAGTTCCGGGTGCAGTTCGACGTCATGCGCTTCCCCTCGTACGCGTTCGATCCGGCGACAGGGGTGGCGACGTTCGACTACCTGCTGGACGGGCCGTCGCCGCTGCGGTTCACCGAGACGATCACCCTTCCGGTCCCCGCCGACCCGGCCGTGCCGGAGGCGCTGACCAGGGTGCTCGACCTGCTGCACGTGGTGGCCGGGGTGAGCTACTTCAAGGTCGGCGCGCCGGCCCGGGTGGTCGCGCCGAAACCGGTGCCGGCCGAGGCGGCCGCCTTCTTCACCGCGGTCTACACCAAGGGCATGGCGGAGTACGCGTACCGCAACCAGCTGCCGCACGTGCTGGAGCTGACCGTCGAGACGCCGGGGGTGCTGCCCGCCGCCACGCCGTCCGACGCGCCCACCGGCCGGCCGCTCTCCGCCGTCGGCGGCGGCAAGGACTCGATCGTCACGCTGGAGATCCTGCGGGCCGCCGGGCTCGACCCGGTGCCGTTCTCGGTCAACCCGAACCCGGTGATCGAGAACGTGAACGCCGCCTCCGGCCTGCCCGCGCTGGCCGCCCGCCGCCGACTCGACCCGCGGCTCTTCGAGCTGAACAAGGCCGGCGCGCTGAACGGGCACATCCCGGTCACCGCGATCAACTCGCTGATCGCGATCGCCACCGCGGTCTGGCACGGGCTCGGGCCGGTGGTGATGTCGAACGAGCGGTCCGCCTCCGACCCCAACCTGATCTGGAACGGTCACGAGGTCAACCACCAGTGGTCCAAGGGAGTCGAGGCGGAGGGGCTGCTCCGGGATGCCGTGGCGGCCTGCGCGGGACTCGCCGACCCGTACTTCTCGCTGCTCCGGCCGCTCTCCGAGCTGCACATCGCGCAGCTGTTCGCCGGTCACACTGCGTACGATGACGTCGTCACCAGCTGTAACAAGGCGTTCAAGCTGCACGACCCGACGGCCCGCTGGTGTGGTGACTGTCCGAAGTGCCGGTTCGTGTTCCTGGCGATGGCGCCGCACATGTCCCGGGAGCGGCTGGCGCACATCTTCGGGCACGACCTGTTCGCCGACCCGGCTCAGACGCCCGGGTTCCTGGAGCTGCTCGGGGTCGACGCGCACAAGCCGTTCGAGTGCGTCGGCGAGGCCGAGGAGTGCCTGGTCGCCCTCGCGCTGCTGACCGACGACGCGCCGGTGCTGGTCGCGCTGCGGGCCGCCGTCCCCGACTCGGCGTGGGCCGACGCCTCCCACTCGAACGTCTTCACGCCCGGCGGGCCCAACCACATCCCGGCCGCCTACCGCAAGCTGCTGGACGCGGCGGCCACCTGACCCAACAGGCCCTTGAAGGATGCGTACGCCGCCTCGCCCACCGTGGCGGCGACGCGTTCCTCGATGCCGGCCACGATCGCGTCGGAGCACTCCATCTGATCCAGGCCGCGGGCGGTCGGCACGATCAGTTTGGCGCGGCGGTCGCTGGGGTCGGGGCGGCGTTCCACGTACCCCAGGGTCTCCAGCTCGTCGATGAGTTTCCCGACGACCTGCTTGTGCTGGCCGGATTGCCGGGCCAGATCGGTGGCCCGGCTGCCCTCGGCGTCGAGGTACGCCAGGACCGCCCCGTGCTGCGGCCGGAGGCCCGCGTGGCCCTGCTCGGCCAGCGTGGCGAACAGCTCACCCTGCACCGCGAAGAGGAGCCGGCTGGCGAGCACCCCGAGGTCCGGGTCCTGCTGTTTCCGTTCACTGCGCCGCATTCGCGAGATGGTAACAGTCAACATAGGTGACTATATGGTCATGGAGAGGAACCGGCATGGGTGACGAGATCTATGTGGGGAACGCTGATCCCGACGCGCTGGCCGACCGGGGCTGGCTGCTGGGGCACTTCAAGCCGGCGGGCGACCCGCGGCACAGCACCGACGTCGAGATCAAGTGGGGGCGGCACCCGAAGGGCGACCGGCGTGCCGAATGGGTCCGCGGTGAGGACCGGACCGCGCTGCTCGTGCTGATCAGCGGCTGTTTCCACATGGAGTTCCCGGAGCGCACCGTGGTTCTCGACAAGCAGGGCGACTACGTGGTCTGGCAGCGCGGAGTCGACCATTCCTGGTTCGCCGCCGAGGAGTCCGTGGTCCTGACCGTGCGCTGGCCGTCGATCCCCGGCTACGCCGTCCGCCAGGAACCCCACCCACCCAACACCCATCAGCCGTCGCCCAGCACGGTAAAGCCGCCCGCATTCCCGCGCTGAACGACGGCTCGCGGTCGGGGCGGTGAGGGACGGATTCGGCCCGGCGGGCGCGTTTCGGCCGGGAGGGTACGGCCTCGTCGCGTGGCGCCGGCGGGACCGGGTGATGCGGTCGGGGCGGTTGTGGGGCGTACCGCAGCGGGGTTGGGAAAGACCGTGAGGGGTCACTCCGGCGGATCGTGGTGGATTCGGGTGGGGGGAACGCCCAGCTGCTGGAGGGCGGCGCTCGTGCCGGCGATCATGAGCGGCGGGCCGGCCAGGTAGATCTCGTGGCGGGACCACTCGCCGTAGGCGGCTACCGCGTCGGTGACCAGGCCCGACGGGTACGGGCCGGGGTCGCCCTCGGCGACGATCGGGATGACCGTGGCGCGCGGGCACTCGGCGGCGAGAGCGGTGAGCGCCTCGATGTCGTAGAGCTCGGTCAGGTCGCGGACGCCCCAGAACAGCACCGCCTGGCGGGTGTCGGCGGTGGCGGCGAGTTCGGCGAGCATCGCCTTCATCGGGGCCACCCCGGTGTCGCCGGCGATCATCAGGATGCCGCGGCCGGGTTCGGCGGGCAGAGCCATCTCGCCCTCGGCGCGGGTGACGCGGATCCGGTCGCCGGGGCGGGTGCGGTGGACCAGGGTGCCGCTGACGCCCGTCTCGGTCTTGGCGCGGACGTGCAGCTCGATGACGTCGTCCCGGTGCGGGGCGCCGGCCAGCGAGTACGGCCGCCAGATGCCGGGCACGCCGGGGACCTCGAAGCGGGCGTACTGGCCGGGCCGGTACGGCATCGGCAGGAACGGGCGCAGCCGGACCACCGCCAGGTCGTCGCGGCGCAGGTCGTGCTCGACGACCTCGGTGTCCCAGACGGTCGGCTGGTAGGCGGTGAGCGTCCCCCCGTGCACGATCCACTCGTAGGTGTGCTGCCACGTCCAGCGCCACGCGTGATCGAAGTCCTGCCGCCAGGCGCCGGGGGCCATGCCGGTGCGCATCGACTCGGCGAGGGCCGCGCCGACCAGGTGCAGCTGGTTCCACTGGATGCCGCACTCGGCGAGCGCGGCGCCGACCGCGGAACAGCCGGTGACCAGGGCCGGCGGATCGTCCATGGTGTGGATCAGCCAGGTGATCGCCCGGGCGAGCTGGGCGCGCTGGCCGTCCGGCGCGCCGGGCAGCGAGTCGAGCAGGGCCGGCTGGGCCTGCTGGAGGGCGTGCCACAGGCGGCCGGCGACCTCGTCGGGGCCGCCGGCGAAGGTGAGGCTGGTGCTGAGCAGGCGCTGGGTGTCGCGCAGGGCGGCGTCGTCGGCCGGGTCCATCCCGTCGCGGCCGGGGCCGGAACCGGCGCCGGGCAGGGTGCGGCCGGGGAAGCGGCGCGGGATCGACGGATAGTTCTGCGCGGACGGGAACTCGGTGCCGGGCGGGCCGATCGGCCGGGCCCCGGCGAGCGGCGGGATGTGCGGCACCGGCGTCGCGGGGCCGGACGGGTTGACCCCGCCGACCGGGGGAATGGCCCTCATGCGGGCACGCCCCGTAGAGCCACCCGGGTCGCCCCAGAGCAGACCGGCACCGGCGGGGCGGGGTTTCTCCGGCTCAGGGTCCTCTTTCTCCTTCTTCTTCGCGGCGATCTCGGAGAGCGCGGCGGCGGCGTCGGACGCACCGGCGGCGGCAGCGTCCGGAGCGTTCTGGCGCAGCCGGATGGCGCGCAGCAGCGACAGCAGATGCGGATCTGACCCCGGACCCGAACCAGACGACACAACCGAACCCTACCCGCAGGCCCCACCGGGCACGCCGCGAATAATGCCGTTGTGCCAGCACTGACCATCACCGACCCGGACGATCCGCGGATCGGCGACTACCGCGCCCTCACCGACGTCGAACTGCGGACCCGCTGGGAGCCGCCGAACGGCCTGTTCATCGCCGAGGGTGAGCTGGTGATCGGGCGGGCGTTGCGGGCCGGGTACCGGATGCGGTCGGCGCTCGTCGACGAGAAACGCGTGGACCAGCTGACCGGGCTGCCGGAGGGCGCGCCGCTCTACACCGCGCCGCCCGGGGTTCTGGAGTCGATCACCGGGTTCCACGTGCACCGGGGGATCCTGGCGTCGTTCCACCGGCGGCCGTTGCCGGAGATGACGGATCTGCTGGCGAGAGCGCGCAGCATCGCGGTGCTGGAGGGGCTGAACACGCACACCAACCTGGGCGCGCTGTTCCGGAGCGCGGCCGCTCTCGGCATCGACGCCGTGGTGCTGTCGCCGAACTGCGCGGATCCGCTGTACCGGCGGGCGGTCCGGGTCAGCATGGGTGAGGTGTTCGCCATTCCGTACGCGAAGTCCGAGGACTGGCCGGCCACCCTGGAGGCGATCCGGGCGGCCGGGTTCACGCTGCTGGCGATGACGCCCGCCCCGGACGCGGTGTCGCTGCGCGCGCTCACCCCGGCCCAGCGGAAGCGTCCGGCCCTGCTGCTCGGCGCGGAGGGCCCGGGGCTGACCCGGAGCGCGCTGGAAGCCTCGGACGTGCGGGTGGTCATCCCGATGCACAACAACGTCGACTCGCTGAACGTGGCGACCGCCGCCGCGGTCGCGTTTTACGAACTAGGAGCGCGGGACTAGCCGGCCGCCGGTCCAGGCCAGGCCCATCCCGGCGGCGAGCAGCAGCAACGCGCCCACGGTCGGGACCGGCTGGGCCATCGTGGTGCCGGCGCCCATCGCCAGGGCGGCCAGCATCAGCAGCACCCCGTCGGCCGGGTTGACCAGCTTCGACCGGAAGACCGCCCAGCCGAGCAGCAGCAGCCCCGCCGCCGAGATGACCACGGCCGCGGTGAGCAGGTCGGGAACCCGGCCGGCGGCCACCGGAGCGCTCTCCTCGACGGCGCCCTCGGGCAGGCCGGCCAGCGGAACCAGCATGGTGCCGCCGGCCAGCGAGACGAGCAGGCCGGCCAGCGCGCACCGCCTGGTCCGGGAACCGGCGAGCAGACCGGCCAGCGCGATCACGGCGATCACCGCGAGCCAGCCGGCGAGCAGCCCGACCACGAGCGGGCCGGGCTGGCTCTGCACGCCGAGGGTGAGCCAGCCGTAGAGGACCGCGGCGGCCGGCAGCGCCCACAGGGCGAGCCTGGCGTACCGCCGGACCGACCAGATCCAGATCGCGTCCCGGACCGGCAGCGGATGCCCGTCCGACTCGGCCGGGGTCGGTGCGCCGACCCAGGCTGGGGCGACCCGCAGGGGCCGCCCGCTCGCCGTCTGACGATGGCTGATGCTCATGGCTCCGCCTCAGTAGCAGGGGCAACAAGCCGAGCGGCCGGGGGCACCGGTCGGAATCCTGCTGCGAGCATGCCAAACGACGCGCCTGGATTGCGGCCGATCTCACATATTCAGCGTTTCTCGATGTGCTCCGCTCCGTCGTAGTCGGCGCCGCCCAGAGCCGCGGTCGGCGGAACCGGAGCAGTCAGGACCTCGGTGGCCGGCTCGTCGTCGAGTGCCCGCGTCTCCACCTCGGTGGAAGGCGCAACGGGCTCCGCCTCGCGTGGCAGGTCGCCGGCCATGTTGGCCAGGCCGCCGAGCGCGCCACCGAGACCCTCGAGGGCCTTGGTCAGCTCGGTCGGCAGGATCCACACCTTGTTGGCGGTGCCGTTGGCGATCTGCGGCAGCGACTGGAGGTACTGGTACGCCAGCACCTTCTGCGACGGGTTGGCCTGGTGGATGGCGTCGAAGACGGTCCGGATCGCCTTGGCCTGGCCCTCCGCCTGCAGGATCCGGGCCTGCCGGTCACCGTCGGCACGCAGCACGGCGGCCTGCTTCTCACCCTCGGCGGTGAGGATCTGCGCCTGCTTGTGCCCCTCCGCGTTCAGGATGGTGGCCCGGCGCTCCCGCTCGGCGCGCATCTGCTTCTCCATCGAGTCGCGGATGCTGGGCGGCGGCTCGATCGCCTTGATCTCCACCCGGGTGACCTTGATGCCCCAGCGGCCGGTGGTCTCGTCGAGCACGCTGGACAGGTGCTTGTTGATCTGGTCACGGCTGGTCAGGGCACGCTCCAGGTCGAGGGAGCCGATCACGTTACGCAGCGTGGTGACGGTGAGCTGCTCGATCGCCTGCAGGAAGTTGGAGATCTCGTAGGTGGCCCGCACCGGGTCGACGACCTTGAAGTAGAGCACCGTGTCGATCGAGACGACCAGGTTGTCCGAGGTGATCACCGGCTGCGGCGGGAACGAGACGACCTGCTCACGCATGTCGACCTTGGTCCGGACCGAGTCGATGAACGGCACCAGCAGATTGAGGCCGGGAGACAGGGTGCGCTGATATTTGCCGAGCCGCTCGACCACGTCCATCCGCTGCTGCGGAATGATGCGGACCGACTTGGCCAGGGTGATCACCGCGAACAGGACGATCGCGATGCCTAGAACCGCCAGAACCACTTCCATCACGTCGCTCCTAAATATTGGGCAGGTCGTCGTGCCACACCAGGAGAGTCGCGCCGTGCATCTCCACGACCCGGACACGGTCGCCCGGCGCGAAGGTCTCCTTGTCGTCGGCGGAGCGGGCCTGCCACAACTCCCCGTCGATCTTGATCATGCCGCGGTCGGCCGTCACCTCGTCGATCACGGTGCCCAGTGAGCCCGCGATCGCCTCGATGCCGAACGGCCGGTCCCCCGTCTCCACCGCCGGTTTCGCGTGCCGCAGGATGACCGGGCGCAGCGCCGCGACCGAGATGCCGGAGACCACCGCGAAGACGATCAACTGCACCAGCAGGCCCGCGCCGAGAGCCGCCGCACCGGCCGCGGCGAGAGCGCCGGCGGCGAAGAAGATGACGAGGAACGTGGTGGTGAAGGCCTCGGCGATCGCGAGACCAATGGCGAGGACGACCCATAACACGGCTTCCACTCCCCGATCGTGGCACGTCCGCGCACGCTCCGAACAGTTAGACCCATGAGTTCGTCAGGAGGAGAGGACACACCGTGACGTTGCTTCCGGAGACGTGCCGCCGCATCGATGAGATAGCCACCCGGGCGCAGTCCACCGGCCGGGTGCCGTCACTCGCGCTCGCCGTCGTCCGCGACCGTGTGGTGTTGCACTTCGCGGGCGCCGGGGAACAACCGCACCCGGACCCGAAGACCCAGTACCGGCTCGGCTCGATCACCAAGACGATCACCGCGACGATGGTGATGCAATTGCGCGACGAGGGGTTCTTCGCCCTCGACGACCTGCTCTACCGGCATCTGCCGGGCACCCCGATCGGCGGCGTCACCCTGCGCCAGCTGCTCGGGCACGTGTCCGGGCTCCAGCGCGAACCCGACGGCCCGTGGTGGGAACGCCACCCGGGCGGGGACGTGGACGCGCTGCTGGCCGAGCTGACCTACGAGAAGCTGGCCGGTGCGCCGTACCGTCGCTATCGCTATTCGAACCTCGCCTACGGCCTGCTCGGCGCCGTCCTGGAACGCGTCACCGGCGCCACCTGGAGCGAGCTCGCCGGCAAACGGGTCCTCGACCCGCTCGGCATGAAACGCACCAGCTACCACCCGATGGAGCCGTACGCCCGCGGTTACGTCGTGCACGCCCTCACCGGTGCCCTGCACGAGGAGCCGCGCCCGGACACCGGCGCGATGGCCCCGGCCGGGCAGCTGTGGTCGACGGTCACCGACATGGCCAAGTGGGCCGGGTTCCTGGCCGACCCGGCGCCCGCGGTCCTGGCCCGGGAGACCGTCGACGAGATGTGCGCGCCGGTGGTGATCAGCGACCTGGAGTCGTGGACCGCCGGGCACGGGCTCGGGCCGCAGCTGTTCCGGGTCGGCGAACGCGTCTACGTCGGGCACGGCGGTTCGATGCCCGGTTATCTCGCGCACGTCGCGGTGCATCGCGGCAGCCGGCTCGGCGCGGTCGTCTTCGCCAACGCCTACGGCCTCGACAACACCAGCATCCAGCAGGTCAGCCTGGACGCGCTGACCGCCGCCGTGGACAGCGAACCGGTTCCGGTCCCGGTCTGGCGCCCGGCCGCCGCGCCGCACGGTGAGGCCGCCGAGATCTGCGGCCGCTGGTGGTGGATGGGCCGCGAACACTCGATCACCCCGGACGGCGACACGCTGCTGATGTCCGGGCCGTTCGCCGAGACGCGCTACGCGCGGGAAGCCCCGGACCGCTGGCGCGGCCTCTCCGGACCCAACGAGGGCGAGGTCCTGCGCATCCTCCGCGATCCGGACGGCACGGCCGAACGCCTGGACATCGCGACCTTCCGCTTCAGCCGCGACCCCATGCATCTGGCCTGATCATTCGGTACGGCGTGGGCCGCTCTCGACCGCAACCACCCCTCCCGTGGTCACACCGCGACGTGGCTGCCCGCTCCCGGCCTCCAGAGCGCCCGCCGGGCTGATCCGCCGGTCACCGCAGACCGCCGGCCGTCGCCTACGGCGGTTATCCGCCTGCCATTCCCGCCGCCAGCGACGGCCGGCGGTCCCGGTCTCCGCCGCCAGACCGCGAGCCGTCGCCCACCGCGGTATTCGACCCGCCATTCCCGCCGCCAGCGACGGCCGGCGGTCCCGGTCTCCGCCGGCAGACCGCGAGCCGTCGCCCACCGCGGTTATCCGCCTGCCATTCCCGCCGTGAGCGACGGCCGGCGGTCCCGGTCTCCGCCGCCAGACCGCGAGCCGTCGCCCACCGCGGTTATCCGCACGCCATTCCCGCCGCCAGCGACGGCCGGCGGTCCCGGTCGCCGCCGCCAGACCGCGAGCCGTCGCTCACGGATGTTTTCGGGCCGGGATTCCAGGGGTCAGCGACGGCTGGCGGTCCTCGGGACGTGGGTGGGTGGCCGGGGTGCGGGTGGTCAGGCCCAGGGCCAGGCCGGCGGCGACCGTGGTGATGCCCAGCCAGACCGCCGGGGACGGGAGCGGGCCGCCCAGGGCCACTCCCGTCGCCGCGGCCGCGATCGGGGTCAGGCCGGTCAGCAGGCCCGCCCGGCCGGGGCCGAGACGGGCCACGCACGTGTACCAGAGCAGGAACGCCACGGCTGTCACCAGCACCGCCAGGTAGGCGCCGGCCAGCAGGTCGTCCAGCTGGATCCGGCTCAGCGCGGCCGGGCCCTCGACGGTCAGGGCCAGCACGGCGAACATCGCGGCGCCCAGCCACGTCGCGTGCACGGAGACACCGAGCGGACCGTGCCGGCCCAGCACCGGGACCGCCAGCAGGGTGAAGGCGGCCTCGCAACCGAACGTGACGGCCGCCCAGAACAGGCCTGTCGCATCGGTCCGGCCCAGGCCCTGCACCAGCATCGCGCCGATCGTCACCACCGTCGCGGCGGCCAGCACCCGGGCCGCCGGGCGGCGTCCTTCGAGGACCGGGCCGACGGCCGCGAGCAGGATCGGGACACACGCCACGGCCACGCCGATCACCGCTGGTTCGGCGTGCTCCGAGCCCTGGACCAGGGCCACGTTGAAGATCACCAGGCCGGTGACCGTGACACCGAGCAGCCACAGCCACTCCCGGCCGCGCGGCCGCCGCACCGGCGACCCACCGGCCCGGGCCCAGGCCAGCAGCAGGAGGCAGGCCACGGCATAGCGGAGCGCCTGGACGGTGTGCACCGGGGCGTCGGCCAGGTGACCGGAGACGGCGACGCTGCCGCCCACGAAGATCATGCCGGTGGCGCCGGCGAGGACCGGGAGAGCTTTCATACGTCGATGCTCGGACGGAGTATGGTCCGGTTCGAGGGCCAATTCGACGGCGATGAGGTGGACCAATTTCCGGATCGGACTTCCTCCAGCTCCGGGCCGAGGAGGCGCCGGCCAAAGGGCTGACCACGTGGCTGGCCGAGGGCTTGCGGGCGGCGGTCGCGGCCGGGCGGCTGGCCCCGGGTTCACGGCTGCCCGCCACCCGGCAGCTCGCCGCCGAGCTCGGCGTGTCCCGGGGCGTGGTGGTGCAGGCCTACCAGCGGGTCGTCGACGAAGGGCTGGCCGAGGCGCGGACCGGGTCGGGGACGGTGGTCACCGGGCGCGGGGTGCGGCGGGCGGCCCGGCCGGCCGGCGACCGGCGGCGGACCCTCGACGAGCTGCGGCTGCCCATCTCCACGCCGGACGGCGTCGACATCGACCTGTCGCCGGGCGTGCCGGACCTGTCGGCGTTCCCACGGGCGGCGTGGCTACGGGCGGAACGGGCCGTCCTCGACCGGGTGACCGCGGCCGACCTGCGGTACGGCGACCCCGGCGGCGCCCCACAGCTGCGCGCGGCTCTGGTCGGCTGGCTGGCGCGTACCCGCGGAGTGCGATGTGAAGCGGACGACGTCGTCGTCACCGCGGGTGTCGCGCAAGGGCTCGCCCTGCTCGCGCAGGTGTTGCGGGCCGACGGCCGGGACCTGCTCGCGGTCGAGGACCCGGGATCGCGGGGCGCCGTCGACCAGATGGTGTTCTGGGGGATGCGGCCGGCCGGCGTGCCTGTCGACGAGCACGGCATGCGGATCGCCGACCTGGCCGCCACCGGCGCGGAGGCGGCGCTGCTCACGCCGGCGCACCAGTTCCCGACCGGGGTGGTGCTGTCCCCGGAGCGGCGGCGGGAACTGCTGGCCTGGCCGGGGCTGGTCATCGAGGACGACTACGACGCCGAGCACAGGTACGACCGGGCGCCCGTCGCCGCGCTCCAGGGTTCCGCCCCGGAGCGGGTCGCCTACCTGGGCAGCGTGTCGAAGTCACTGGCCCCGGCGATGCGGACCGGCTGGCTGATCGCGCCCCGCCGGCTACAGGCCGGGCTGCTCGCCGCCAAGCACGCGTCCGATCTGGGCAATCCGGCTCTGCCGCAGCTCGTGCTGGCCGAACTGCTGTCCTCAGGTGACCACGACCGGCATCTGCGCGCCGTCCGTACCCGCCAGCGGTCCCGCCGGGACGCCCTGCTCGCCGGTCTGCGCGCGCATCTGCCGGAGGCCCGCATCGCCGGCGTCGCGGCCGGGCTGCACGTGCTGGTGCTGCTCCCCGGCCCGGCCGACGACACCGTCCTCGCCGAACGGGTCGCGGCCACCGGCGTACAGGTGCATCCGCTGTCCTGGCATCGGCGCCGTCCCGGACCGCCCGGCCTGGTGATCGGCTACGCCGCGCACCCGCCGGACCGCCTCGCCGAGGCCGCCGCCCGGATCGGCCGCGCCCTCACCCTCAGTCGTCCAGGACCGTCACGAAGTCGATCAGGCGCTCCATCGAGTTGATCAGCGGGGTCTCGACATCCTTGTAGGAGCTGACCGAGGCGAGGATGCGCCGCCACATGTCGGCCGGCTCCCGGACACCGGCCGCCTCGCAGACGCCCTCCTTCCACGGGCGGCCCGGCGGGATCACCGGCCAGGCCCGCAGGCCGACCCGTTCCGGCTTCACCGCCTGCCAGACGTCCACGTAGGGATGACCGGTGACCAGCACGTTCGGGTCGGTCACGGCGGCGACGATCCGGCTCTCCTTGGACCCGGAGACCAGATGATCCACCAGAACGCCCAGTCTGCGACGGCCACTCGGACGGAATTCCGCGACCGCCGAGGCAAGGTCGTCGATGCCGTCGAGCGGTTCCACGACGATCCCCTCGATCCGCAGGTCGTCGCCCCAGATCCGTTCGACCAGCGCCGCGTCGTGGATGCCCTCCACCCAGATCCGGCTGGCCTTCGCTACCTGCGCCCGCACGTTGTCGACGGCGATCGATCCGGACGCGGTCACCCGGCGCTGCTGCGGCTGCTGCCGTGGCGCGGGCCGGACCAGCGTGACCGTCTCGCCGTCGAGCAGGAACGCAGCAGGCGCGAGCGGGAAGTTACGGCGTTTCCCGAACCGGTCCTCCAGCACCACCGCGCCGAGCTCGAACCCGACGACAGCGCCGCAGAACCCGGAGTCGGCGTCCTCGACGACCAGATCCGGTTCGGCCTCCACCTCCGGTATCACCTTGCGGCGGCGCCAGTTGCCCGCCATCACATCCTCCCCATACATGCCCCGCACTGTATGCGCGATCACGGACACACCCTCGGTGACTCTCCGAGCCGAGACAACTGTCTGTGCCGCCACGTACCCTTGCTCGCATGTCACCCGCAGCCGATGCGGCCACCCGTACCGCACGCCGGTCCACCAGGTTCGTCACCTGGGTGCGCGCCTGGCGTGCCGGCCTCGTCCCGTTCGACGAGCTGGCCGACGAGATCGCCGCGGACGAGGAACACCTCGTCGCCGACGCCCCCGGCACCTGGACGGACGTTCCACTCAGTCAGGGGCTGCCGATCTTCGCGAAGCTGCGGCCCGACGAGATCCGCCTGGTGCTGCCGGTGCCCGGCGACCCGCGCGGCCTGCCCGGCCCCGGCGACCTGACCGGCGCGGCGCTGCTGGCCGGCGAGGCGGTGATGACGCCGACGTTCGGGGTGGTGCCCGAGGTGCGGCGGCACACGTCCGGTTCCGGTGTGGAGTTCGAGACCGTGCTGTGGCGGGTGCTGCCGGCCCCCGAGCACCGGCCGGTGTTCCAGATGGGTGCCGCCGAGGCCGAGGCACAGCTGACCGCCGCGCTCGGCGAGGCCACCGCGCGGCTCACCAAACTGGACGTCGCCCAGTGGAAACCGGAGCTCGCCGGGGCGTTGCAGGCGCTGCGCCGCCCGGAGAGCACGGAGACCCTGCCGCCGGGCTTCGACCCGCGTTCGCGCCGGTTGTTCGCCCGCGCCAGCGTCCTCGACCAGGTGCTCGCCCTCGCCGGGACGAACGCGCCGGGCGGCGCCGTCAACGGCTACGAGGCCCAGCAGCGCGACGAGGCGCTCCGCCCGCTCACCGCCGCGTGCCGCCAGGCGCTGGTCGCGGCCTGCAACTCCCCGCTGCACCCGTGACGCCCGTGCAGGACCGCTACGCGCACTGCACGTTCTGCGGCGCCCGGTTCCCGTCCGGTCAGCCCTGGCCGCGCCGGTGCGGGGCGTGCGGCGAGACCAGCTATCTCAACCCCAGCCCGGTCGCCGTCGCCGTCCAGCCGGTCGGTCACGGCCTGCTCGCGGTGCGGCGCGGCATCGCGCCGGCCCGCGGCCGACTCGCCCTGCCGGGCGGCTTCATCGACGTCGGGGAGACGTGGCAGGCCGCCACGGTTCGCGAGCTGTTCGAGGAGACCGGGGTCAAAGCAGACCCCTCGGGGGTACGCCTTTACGACACGATCAGTGCCCCGGACGGCACGATCCTGGTGTTCGGGTTGTTGCCGCCGTTGCCGAGCACAGGGCATCTGCCGCCCCCACCGGACGACGACGAGACGTTGAGCCGTGAGGTGCTGTACGGCCCGACCGAGCTGGGCTTCAGCATCCACACGATGATCGCCACCCGCTGGTTCACCGACAGCCGCTAGGCACCTTCCGGAATCAAGGGCTGGCCGGTTCGGCCTTCCCCGCCCCGCCACCGCGCGGCCAGCGACACCGCATGGCCACGTCCGCCTGCCCGCGATCTTGTTGACTTCGGGCACACCCGTGAGACTTCTTGACGGCCGCCTCAGCTTGAGAGGGACAGCCCTCAGACGGAGGACATCCCCTCGCCCGCGACGCCTCGCCACGGCTCGTCGTCCCGGCTCGTCGTCCCGGCTCGTGGCGCGCCGCTCGCCGCTCGCCGATCTTGCACGAATCTTCACCCTCGCGCCGATCTTGCAGCCCTTTCCACGTCCCGGGCGGAGTCAATACTTCGTTGCATCACTGTCGATGGATCTTGATGGGATGCTGTGATGGCGGCGCGGTTGAGTGTGGCGGAACGGGAAGAGATA
>NZ_JBEZXU010000041.1:72470-95201 GCF_040638175.1 Actinoplanes sp. NPDC026670 | reverse complement strand
CCAGCCCGACATGGTGATGCTTGACGAGCCGATGGCCGGCGTGAACCCGGCCCTGATCCCGAACCGACCCACCGCGAAGAAGAAGAAGAAGAAGAAGAGCCGACCCACCGCAGGGAAGACAGAAGAAAAGCCCGCCGGATCGCAACACGATCCGGCGGGCCGACAAGGCCAAGACGTCACCGCCCGGACTTGATCTCCTCACGCTTGGCAGACCCGCCGACAGCCGGAGAGACCGGGATGTCAGCAGGCTTCTCCACCGGGTAGAAGAACCCCTTGATCGCCGGCGCCAGCGCGCCGAGGCGGTTCATCTTCTTCGGGACGACCCAGCCGGCGTACTCCAGCGGGATCGGGTGTCCGTGATCGTCGACCGGGCCGAGGGGCTGGTGGACTTCCACGAACTGGCCGTTCGGCAGGCGCTTGATGATGCCGGTCTCCACACCGTGGGCCAGCACCTGACGGTCGTGCTGCTGGAGACCGAGGCAGATGCGGACGGAGATGTAGTAGGCCAGCGGCGGCAGCAGGACGAGACCGATACGGCCGGCCCAGGTCATCGCGTTCAGGCTGATGTGGAACTTGTCGGCGATGACGTCGTTGCCGCCGGAGATGGTGGCGACGATGAAGAACGCCAGCGACATCATGCCGATGCCGACGCGCTCCGGGTTGTCACGCGGCCGTTCGAGCAGGTGGTGGCTGCGCTTGTCCTTGAGCTTGCGCGCTTCCAGCCACGGGTACGCCATGGGCAGCGTGAACAGCGCCCCGAGTCCGACGACGGCCGGCCAGAACATCGGCGGGAGGCTGTAGCCGTCGCCGATCGGGATGTAGATCTGCCAGTTCGGCATGAGACGGACCAGGCCGTCCATGAACATGACGTAGAAGTCGGGCTGCGAGGCGGAGGAGACCTCAGCCGCGCGGTACGGCCCGAAGAGCCAGATCGGGTTGATCTGGAACAGGCCGGCCATCAGCGCGATGACACCGAAGACGGCCATGAAGAAGCCGCCCTGCTTCATCGCGTAGCGCGGGAACATGCGCTCGCCGACGACGTTCTCGTTGGTCCGCAGCGGGCCGGGCCACTGGGTGTGCTTCTGCTTGAACACGATGCCCAGGTGGGCGGCGATCAGGCCGAGCAGGAGGCCCGGGATGAGCAGCACGTGCGCGATGTAGAAGCGGCCGATGATCAGCTCGCCGGGGAACTCGCCGCCGAAGATGGCCGCGGAGAGCCAGGTGCCGATGACCGGGAGGGTCAGCATGATCGCCGAGGCGATGCGGAGACCGGTGCCGGAGAGGCCGTCGTCGGGAAGCGAGTAGCCGGTGAAGCCGGCGAAGAACCCGAGCAGGAACAGCACGACGCCGATCACCCAGTTGACCTCACGCGGCTTGCGGAACGCGCCGGTGAAGAAGATGCGGGCCATGTGCACGATGATCGACGCCATGAACAGCAGCGCCGCCCAGTGGTGCAGCTGCCGCATGAAGAGGCCACCACGGACCTCGAACGACAGGTTCAGCGAGGACTCGTACGCCGCGGACATCATCGTGCCCTTGAGCGCGAGGTACGAGCCGTCGTACGGCACCTCCTTCATCGACGGGTCGAAGAAGAGGGTGAGGAACACGCCGCTGAGCAGCAGCACGATGAACGAGAACAGGGCGATCTCGCCGAGCAGGAACGACCAGTGGTCGGGGAAGACCTTGTTCAGCAGGCCGCGCAGCGGAGTGGCCGCCTGGAACCGGTCGTCGACACCCTTGGCGAAAGTCTTAGGGGCCTCTGCGAGGTCGATTTTTCGGCGCTTCACGGCCGCTCCCAGAAGTCAGGTCCGACGACGTCTCGATAGTCTTCCGCCGCCACGAAGAAACCTTCCTCGTCCACTGTAAGCGGCAGCATCGGCAGACGACGCGTCGCGGGTCCGAAGACCGGCTGCGCGTTGTTCGTGATGAGGAACTGCGACTGGTGGCAAGGGCAGAGAAGACGGTTGGTCTGCTGCTCGTAGAGGCTGGCCGGGCAGCCGGCGTGCGTGCAGATCTTGGAGTACGCCACGTAGTTGCCCCACATCGAACCCACGTTGCGGCCGTTCTTGTCGGCCTCGGCGTTCTTGCGGGTCTCCGCCGCGTCGTCCGCCCGGAGGTGGATGAGCAGCGTCGGAGAGTCGGCGTAGTGGTTGGTGGCGCCGTGCGGGATGCCCGGGTAGACGGTCATCTGGCCGCCCGCGCTCACGTCCTCGGGGCGGATCGGGCTGCCGTCCTCACGGGTGAGGCGGACCAGCTTGTCGCCGTTGTTCGAGGGGTGGAACCCGGTGGTGTACATCATCGGGTGCTCGCCCTTGTGCGGGTTCTGGATCAGGCCACCGACCAGCGGGGCGGCGACGGCCAGGCCGAGCGGGGCGGCGCCGATGGCGATCGCACCCTTCAGCAGCGGCCGGCGCGCGACACCCAGCTCGTCGGCCACATACATCATGGTCTGGCCGGTGATCAGGCGCTCCTCGTCGGAGGACGGGTCGCCGTGCCGCTGCTGGATGGACAGCTCGTGCGGCAGCAGCTTCTTGGCCCAGGCGAGGATCGCGAAACCGAGCGACAGCAGACCCAGGCCCAGGGTGATGCCCAGGATCGGGGTGTAGTAGTCGCTCCGCGTGTGGCCGAGCTCGAACTCCCACGGCCACACGATGTAGAAGACCAGGAAGGCCGCGGTGAACAGCCCGGAGAGCAGGAGCAGCAGGGCGATGTTACGGACGATCCGCCGCTCCGCCTTCGAGTTCTGCCCGTGGAAGTGCGACTCGTACGTGACGATCTCGATGTCGTCGCGCCGGAGGCCTTCCTTGACGATGTCGAACCTCGTCAGGTGCGGGTCGTTGACGTCGACCGGCGTGCCGGTCTCGCCGTGGTGGACCGCCGTCATGACTTCCCCGCAATCCAGAGCGACGTGAAGACCAGGAGCGTGATGCCGACCAGGAAGATGGCCATGCCCTCGGTCGACGGGCCGTACCGGCCCAGGTTGAACAGGCCGCCCGGGTCCCTGTCGTCCTGCAACTGGACCGAGATGTAGGTGATGATCTGCTTCTTCTGCTCCGGCGTGAGCTGGTTGTCACCGAAGACCGGCATGTTCTGCGGGCCGGTGAGCATGGCCGCGTAGAGCTCCTCGGCCGTGGCGTCGCCCAGGCTCGGGGCGAACTTGCCCGAGGAGAGCGCGCCGCCGCCGGCGCCGAAGCCGTGGCAGGAGGTGCAGTTGACGCGGAACAGCTCGCCACCACGGGCCAGCGCGTCCGGGTCGGACTCGAGGTCGGCGACCAGCGGGCCGTCGGGCAGCTCCGGGCCGCCGCCGAGCTCCTGGATGTACTGACCCAGCTGCTCGGTCTGCGCGTCGTCGAACTGCGGCGGCTTCTGCTCGGCCTGGGCCTCCTGGCGGGTCATCGGCATGCGGCCGGTGCCCACCTGGAACTCCACCGAAGCCGAGCCGACGCCGATCAGGCTCGGCCCACGGTCCTGGACACCCTGGCCGTCACGGCCGTGGCAGCTGATGCAGCTGGTGTCGTAGAGCGCCTTGCCCTCCCGTGCGACAGCGGAGAGCTGGACGTTGTCCTCGGCGAACGCACCGGGCGTGAATGCGGTGTAGACGCCGCCGGCCAGCGCCAGCGCGGCGAGCATGCGCACCGCTGCGCCGAGCCTCCGGCGCACCCGGCTGGGCGCGCCGCGCCGCCGGGAGAACACCCGGGCGCGCCTGCGGGCGGGGGTGTCAGAAGTCATGGGCTATGTCCCTTGGGGTTCGAACCTGAAGCTCAGCGGATGACGGCGCGTCACTGAAGCCAATAGATCATGGCGAACAGGGCGATCCAGACGACGTCCACGAAGTGCCAGTAGTACGACACGACGATCGCTGACGTGGCCTGGGCGGGTGTGAACCGGCCCATGGTCGTCCGGATCATGTAGACGATGAAGGCGATCAGGCCGCCGGTCACGTGCAGACCGTGGAACCCGGTCGTCAGGTAGAACATCGAGCCGTACCCGTCAGCGTTGATCTTGACGCCGTGGCCGACCAGGGTCACGTACTCGTTCACCTGCCCGAGCACGAAGATCAGGCCCATCACGAAGGTGATCGTGAACCAGCGCCGCAGCGCGAACACATCACCCTTCTCCGCCGCGAAGACGCCGAGCTGGCAGGTCACCGACGAGAGAACCAGGATCACCGTGAACGTTGTCGCATACGGGATGTTCAGGGCCTTGGTGTGGTGCTCCCACATGCTGTAGTCCGCAGCACGGATGGAGAAGTACATCGCGAACAATGCCGCGAAGAACATGAGCTCGCTGGAGAGCCACACGATGGTCCCGACGCTGACCATGTTCGGTCGGGTCAGCGAGTGGATCCGGCTCTTGTCGATGGCTGCCGCTGTCACGGCCTCATTATTCATCCGAGATAGGCCCAAGGTCCTCCGGGGTCCCCAATCCGGCCTTGTGGGCCGCCCGGAATATTCCGTGACCAGCGGGTAGACCTAACCTCAAGTGGTGCAGCTTCACGTTTTGCCCTCACTCGCGGCCGATGCCGGGGATACTGGACTTCCGCCGTTCACCCCGGCGGCGTTCTTCACCGAGATCAACCTGGTCAGTCCGATCGCGTTGGGACTCCTGGTGTCGGCGGCGCTCTACCTGTACGGCGTGTGGCGTCTGCGGCAGCGCGGCGACGACTGGCCGGCCGGGCGCACGGCAGCCTTCATCGCCGGCGGGCTGGGGTCGATCGCCCTGGTCACGGTCACCGGCATCGAGGCGTACGACACCACGCTGATCTCCGTCCACATGGTGCAGCACATGGTGCTGTCCATGGTGGGCCCGATCTTCCTGGCCCTGGGCGCGCCGACCACACTGGCCCTGCGGGTCCTGCACGGACCGCCGCGCAAGACCCTGCTCGCGGTGCTGCACAGCCGGTACGTCCGGGTGCTGACCTTCCCCCTGGTGGCGTTCGGGCTGTTCATCGCGAACCCGTTCGTCCTCTACTTCACCGGCGCCTACCGGCAGACCCTGGAACACGTCTGGGTGCACGAGCTCGTGCATTTCCACTTCATCGTGACCGGCTGCCTGTTCTTCTGGCCGCTGCTCGGGCTCGACCCGTTGCCGAACCGGTGGCCGTACCCGGGCCGGGCCTTGCTCATGGTCTTGAGTGTCCCGTTCCACACGGTGCTCGGGCTGACCATCATGCAGAGCAATGAGCTGCTCGGCGGCGACTGGTACCCGAATCTGGGCCTGAGCTGGCTGGATCCGAAGGCGGACCAGGTCACGGCGGGCGGCATCCTGTGGGCCGGCGGCGAGATCGTCAGCGTCACGATGCTCGGCATCCTGGTGGTCCAGTGGGTCCGCCAGTCGGAGCGGGAGGCCCGCCGGATCGACCGAGCCCTGGACCGGGCCGAGGCGGCGGAGAATGCGGTACGCCCGGCGCCCGATGCCGGATAACAAGTTCGGTACGATCCCTGGGACCTAAGACGTGAGGTGGGGCACAAGATGAGCGAGTACACCGTTCTGCTCTACAGCGACGACGCCGCCGTGCGGGACCGGATCCGGCTCGCCATCGGCCCGCGTCCCGCGGCTGATCTCAAGGTCGAGTTCGCCGAGGCCTCCACCTGGGAGGAGTGCCGCCGCCTGCTCGACGAGTACGAGATCGATCTGATGATGCTCGACGGTGAGGCCACCCCGGCCGGCGGCATCGGGATCGCTCGCCAGACCAAGGACGAGTATCTGAACCCCCCGCCCACCTGTGTCGTGATCGCCCGTGCCGCGGACCGCTGGCTCGCGGCGTATGCACAGGTCGACGCCACGATCGTGGCCCCGCTGGACCCGGTCACCACCGGGCAGACAGTGGCCGGCCTGCTCCGCGCGCGCCGTGACGGCGCCGTCCCGCTGGGCACCCTGGGCACCATTCCCCGCTGAGCAAATTCCGCTGATGAACCCTTGCTGAAGCTGATGAACCCCTGATGGAGGCAGCGCCATGGGCGCACGCACCTGGCCCAATCTGACGAGCGCACTGCTGCGTGGCGAGGAGCTCGCCACAACGGACACGGCGTGGGCCATGGGCGAGATCATGGCCGGCAACGCGACTCCGGTGCAGATAGCCGGGTTCGCGGTGGCGCTGCGGGCCAAGGGTGAGACGCCGGCCGAGCTCGGTGGCCTGGTGGAGGCGATGATCGCCAGCGCCACGCTGGTCGAGCTGCCGGAGGAGACCCGGACCAGCGCGGTCGACGTGGTCGGCACCGGCGGCGACCGGGCCAACACGGTGAACATCTCCACCCTGGCCGCGATCGTGACGGCTTCGGCCGGGGTGCCGGTGGTCAAGCACGGCAACCGGTCGGCCTCGTCGACGACCGGTTCGGCCGACCTGCTGGAGCATTTCGGCCTGCCGCTCGATCTGGGCCCGGCCGGGGTCGCCCGGTCGGTCGCCGAGGCGGGCATCGGTTTCTGCTTCGCGGCCCGCTATCACCCCGGCATGCGGCACGCCTCGGTCACCCGGCGTGAACTGGGCGTTCCGACGTTCTTCAACATGCTCGGCCCGCTGACCAACCCGGCCCGGCCGACCTCCGCGATGGTGGGCTGCTTCGACCAGCGGATGGCCCCGGTGATGGCCGAGGTGTTCGCCAGGCGTGGTGATTCGGCGCTGGTGGTGCGCGGCGAGGACGGCCTGGACGAGTTCACCACCTCGGCGCCGACCCGGATCTGGATGGCCCGGGACGGCAAGGTGGAGGAGTTGCTGATCGACGCGGTGGAACTGGGCCTGCCCCGGAGCCAGCCGGCCGATCTGCGCGGCGGTGAGGTGGCGTTCAACGCGGACGTGGCCCGGCGGCTGTTCGCCGGCGAGCAGGGCCCGGTGCGTGACGCCGTGCTGCTCAACGCGTCGGCGGCGTTCGCGGCCCAGAGCGGCTTCCCGAGCGACTTCCGGGAAACCCTGGTGGCCGGCATGCGGCGGGCCGCCGAGGCGATCGACTCCGGCGCCACGACCGCTCAGCTGGAGCGCTGGGTGGCCGCGGCACAGGCCGCCAAAGCCGCCGAGTAACCGGGAATTCCTTCAACACGCCGTAGGTAATACCCGAGATCGTCCTTTTTACGTGAAACCGTCTGAATGACATTCGGGTAATTTGACCTTCCCGCGAAGGAGAAACCCGTGCAGGAACGCGAACTTCGCTGCGTCATCTGCGACGGCGACATGCTCTTCGAGGTGCCGCCCTGCGAGGACGGCCACGACGACTGCCCCGAGCTGGTCTGCACCCGCTGCGGCGCGGCCGAGGTGGTCGCCCCGATCGTCGTCCACCTGTGGAAGCCCGGCGAGCGGGCCCGGCGGGTCGCTCCCCACCAGCGCTCCGCCGCCTGATTCCGGTCCGGCTGTCACAGATCGCGGCGTCATCCGGTCATCACTGTCGTCCGAGCAATTCGACGAACAGAACGAAGGCCGAGAAATGAAGATCGCTGTAATCGGGGGCACCGGGCTCATCGGGTCGCAGGTCGTGCGGATGCTGACCGGCGGCGGGCACGACGTGCTGCCGCTCTCCCCGTCGACGGGTGTGGACCTGCTGACCGGGGCGGGCCTGCCGGAGGCCCTGGCCGGCAACGACGTCGTCGTCAACCTGACCAACTCGCCGACGTTCGACGACGCGTCACCCGCGTTCTTCCGGACGACCATGGAGAACATGCTGTCGGCAGCCTCGGCGGCCGGGGTCGGCCACGCCGTGATCCTGTCGATCGTCGGCGTCGACCAGGTGCCGGACCTGGACTACTACCGGGCCAAGGTGCTTCAGGAGGACCTTCTGCGGACCGGCCCGGTGCCGTACTCGATCGTCCGGGCCACGCAGTTCTTCGAGTTCGTCGACGCGATCCTGTCGTGGACGTCCGACGAGAACACGGTGCGCCTGCCCGCCACCCCGGTCCAGCCGATGGCGGCGGCCGACGTGGCCCATGCGGTGGCCGACGCCGCCGTGGGCGCCCCGCTCAACGGGATCCGCAACGTGGCCGGCCCGCAGGTGTTCGGGCTCGACGAGCTGGGCCGCGTCGCGCTGTCCGCGCGGGGCGACCGGCGGCCGGTGGTCACCGACCCGTCGGCCGGAATGTTCGCCGCGGTCCCGGGTGACGTCCTGATCGGCCGGGCGGACGCCGTCCTAGCCGGGACGACCTTCCTGGACTGGCTGTCCCGGTAGATCGACGGCTCCGAGAACCGCCAGCAGACGGAGTCTCTCGTCGTCGGCGGTTCCCGGAGCGGCCGTGTACATCACCAGCTGCTGCGCCTGGTCCGGGTCGACCAGGCGCTGGCAGTGCAGCTCCAGCGGCCCGACCCGCGGATGCAGCAGCCGGACCGGCCCGCAGTAGGGCCCGGCGACCGGCTGGTCCCGCCACAGTCCGGCAAACTCCGGGCTTGCGGTGAGCAGCAGATCGACGAGCGTCGCGGTTCGAGATTCAACCCCATCGCGGGTGTACGAGCTGAGCAGATCCGCCACGACCAGACGACTCTGCGCGTCCTGACCCTCGGCGGAATGCAGCATCCGGGCCGCCGGGTCGGTGAACCACCGGTAGTGCAGGCTCCGCGCCCACCCGGTGTGCACGCTCTCGTCGCCGATCAGCGCCACCGACAGCGGCGTCTGCAGCAGCGTCTCACCGAGCGCGGACACCACCTGGGCCGCGGTCTCCCCGACCCCGTCGAAGATCCGCCGCATCCCGGGGTTCACGTGCCCGGAGCCGGCCGAACGACGGGCCGTGGCATACCCGGCCAGCCGCCGCAGATGGTCGTGCTCCTCCATCGACAGGCGCAGCCCGCGGGCGACGGCGTCGATCATCTGCTCGGACGGATGCGGGCCACGGGGCTGCTCCAGCCGGGTGTAGTAGTCGACCGACATGTCGCTGAGCACGGCGACCTCCTCCCGACGCAGTCCACGGGTCCGGCGACGCCCGCCCCGGGGCAGCCCCACGTCCTCGGGCTGCACCGTCTCCCGCCGGGTACGCAGATAGGCGGCCAGCCGTGCCCGATCCACCGTGTCCTCCCGTCAGCCGGCCAGCGCCAGCGAGTGCTCCCAGAGCCGGGCGGCCTGATCCCGGTCACCGGCCGCCCGGTAGATCTTCAGTTCCGCGGGTCCGCCGGTGAACTGACCGAATCCGTCCGGGCCGTAGAGCCGCCCGCCCTGCGCCTGGTCGGCGGTGGCCGCGTACAGAATCGGCATCATGCCCTGCTCCACGCCCTGCACCAGGACTCCCCAGCGGTGCAGGCGGCTCATGATCGCCTCGTGCGGGGCGCGACCGGCCCGGCCCAGGTTGGGCCCGGCGGCGTAGAGGCCGGTCAGGGTGGTGCCGGGGTGGGCGGCGTTGCTGACCAGACCCCAGCCCTCGGTACGGCTACGCCGGTCCAGTTCCAGGGCGAACATCAGGTTGGCCAGTTTCGACAGGCCGTAGGCACGGACCGCCGAGTACTTCCGCTCGCTCTGCAGGTCGGTCCAGTCGAGGCGGGCCTGCCGGGCGGCGCTGCTGGTCACGGTGGTCACCCTGGCCCGCCCGGCCCGCAGCAGCGGCAGCAGCCCGGTGGTGAGCACGAAGTGGCCCATGTGGTTGGTGCCGAACTGCAACTCGAAGCCGTCCGCGGTGGTGTGCCGGGTGGCCGGCGCCATCACCCCGGCGTTGTTGATCAGCAGGTGGATCGGCCGGTCCTCCGCGATCAGGGTACGGACCAGGGCGGTCACCGACGCGGCCGACGCGAGATCGAGGGGGCGCGCCGAGATCCGGGCGTCAGGTGCCGTGCTCCGGATCCGATCCAGGGCGGCCGCTCCCCTGGCCTCGTCCCGGACGGCCAGCAGCACCTCGGCGCCCGCTTCGGCAAGCCGGCCCGCCAGGGCCAGGCCCAGTCCGCCGCTGGCCCCGGTCACCAGGGCGCGGCGACCGGTGAGATCCAGCTCCTGCGGCATCGTCACTCTGTTCATGCCTCCACGCTGACGGCGCGGCCGCCGGGCAACCATGCCACGCCGGTACAAGGCTCGG
The DNA here is from genome assembly GCF_040638175.1 of Actinoplanes sp. NPDC026670. Taxonomy (NCBI): domain Bacteria; kingdom Bacillati; phylum Actinomycetota; class Actinomycetes; order Micromonosporales; family Micromonosporaceae; genus Actinoplanes; species Actinoplanes sp. NPDC026670. The sequence goes on along the minus strand of NZ_JBEZXU010000041.1, from coordinate 85,229 downwards.
CGCGGGCCCTGGACGCGGCGCGGCCGGCACCGGTACGGACTCAGAGCGCGGTCAGCTTGTCCGGGTTGACCATCCAGAGCAGCTGGTCGATGCCGTCCGGGCCGGCGGTGATCGCGAGCACGCCGTAGACCGGCCCGCCGCGGCGGAGCACGACCGCGGCGCCGCCGTTGAGCGAGGCGAACTCCACCTCGATGTCGTCCCAGAACCACGGTGCGATCGCGGTCAGGAAGTTGATCACACGCAGCGGGCCCACCACCGCATGCCGGGACACCTGGTAGGCGCCGTTGCCGTCGGACACACTCCGCACGTCGGCGGCGAACAGCCGCTCCAGGGCCGCCATGTCGCCGGCCCGGGCCGCAGCGACGAACGCGGTGAGCAACTCCCGCTGCGCTTCGGCGCTGGCCGGGACGCGCCGCTCACCCGCCACCCGTTTCCGGGCCCGGCTGACCAGCTGCCGGACCGCCGGTTCGGTGGTGTCCAGGATCTCGGCGATCTGCCCGTACGGATAGTCGAACGCCTCCCGTAGCACGTACGCCGCACGTTCGTTCGGGGTCAGTTTCTCCATCAGCAGCAGCGCCGCGAACTCCAGCGCCTCACCCCGCTCCGCACCCAGGTAGGGGTCGGCGCCGGTGTCGACGGGCTCGGGCAGCCACGGCCCGATGTAGGTCTCCCGTCGCACCCGCGCCGACTGGAGCGAGTTGATCGCCAGCCGGGTCGCCGTGGTGGTCAGGAATCCGCCCGGGTTGTGGACCACGCTGCGGTCGGTGGTCTGCCAGCGCAGCCACACCTCCTGCATCAGGTCCTCGGCCTCGGAGGCGCTGCTCAGCATGCGGTAGGCGATCCCGAACAGCCGCGGCCGGGCCTCGATGAAGATCGCGGCGGCCGCATCGAGATCCTGCGCATCCACGAGCCCATTCTCCCACCCGGGAAAGACGAGAAAGCGGGGCGGGGCCCGGAGACCGGCAAGACGAAGCAGCCGCACGAGCCCGGAGACCGGCGAGACGCAGCAGCCGCACAAAACGCGGAAGCCCGCGCCACCGGCTGGTGACGCGGGCTTCGCAGCGTGCTCAGAACTACAGGTGCGCTTCCGGGTGGCGGGTGCCGGAGTAGTACTCGAAGAGCAGGCCGCACGCGGTGAAGATGACCGCGATCAGGCCCAGCGCGAGCAGCCACCACATCCAGAACACCAGGCCGATACCGGCCACCGAGGCGGCCAGGGCGATACCGAACGGCCAGTAGCTGCCCGGGCTGAAGAAGCCGACCTCACCGGCGCCCTCGGCGATCTCGCCGTCCTCCCGGTCCTCCGGCCGCAGGTCGATACGGCGGGCGACGAACCAGAAGAAGCCGGCGCACATCGAGCACAGCAGTCCGGAAAGGATCAGCGCGACGACGCCGACCCACTCGGTGCCGCCCTCGTAGCCGTCGCCCACCCCGGTGGAGTTCGGCGTGTGGTACGTGTACAGGCCGTAGACGGCGGCCGCGGCGAACAGGAACGCGGAAACCGCGGCGAAGATCTTGTATTCGGTCCTCACGACAGTCCTACTTCCCCGCTGCTACGGTCTCGGGCGAGTTCCAGGTGTGCGACTGGCGCCGGGTGTTGAACGGCGAGGTCCGGGTCGCATACGGCTCCTCGCCGATGGCGGTCAGGGCCTGCTGCGTCGACTGGCCGGCCTTGCGCGCCGCGATGTACTTCTCGAAGTTCTCCGGCGTGACCGTGACCAGCTCGAAGTTCATGAAGGCGTGGTACGTGCCGCACAGCTCGGCGCACCGGCCGACGTAGCGGCCCGTCTTGTCCAGGGTGACCTCGAAGACGTTGCGCACGTTGCCGGGGAACACATCCCGCTTGAACAGCATCTCCGGCACCCAGAACGAGTGGATGACGTCCTTGCTGGTCTCCTCGAACCGGATGGTCTGGCCGACCGGCAGCACCAGGATCGGGATCACATCGGACGAGCCGACGGTCGAGGCGACCGTCGCGGCGTCCTTGCCCATGCCGTCGCGGTAGTTGAACTGCCAGTTCCACTTGAACGCGACGACCTCGACGACCTGGTCCGGGTTCTTGGACAGCTTGTCGACATTGGTCTGCACGATCGCGGTGTAGTAGAAGAGCACCGCGACGATCAGGATCGGCGTGACCGTGTAGAGGATCTCCATCGGCATGTTGAACCGGGTCTGCACGGGCAGCTCTTCGCCGCGCTTCCGATACCGGATGACACACCAGAAGATCAGGCCCCACACGCCGATGCCGACCGTGAGGGCCGCGATGGTCGACGCGATCCACAGGTCATACATCTCGTGGGCCTGGAGGCTGATGCCCCGGCTCGGCCAGCCGAAGTGGCCGAACGCATCTCCCCAGTCCGCGATTGAACAGCCCGAGAGCACTGTCAGCAGCGTCGCGCCGCCGAGACCCAGCCCGGCCGCCCGGCCTACTGCCCGCGGCCTCGTGGCCGAACTCCTTGCGCCCACCTGCTTCTGCCTCCTTAGCAGCGCCGCCTGCCGAAACCGGACACCTGGCGGCAAGGCTCACCGACGGTCGCACACTACTCGACCAGGAACGGCCCGCCCGCCACCGGGGGGACCGTCGCGGAAAACGCCCGGACAACTGGACGATACCGTTCCGTGTGTGGACTACACAGGCGATCCGGCCGGGGCGCACGCTTACCTGGACGCCGCTAGCGCGGCGCCTATGCATCCGGTGGCCCGCGAGGCGTTGCTGGCCTCCCTCGCCGACGGCTGGGCCGACCCGGCGAAGCTCTACGCGGCAGGCCGGCGGGCCAGGCAGCTGCACGACGCGGCCACCGCGGTGGTCGCGGAGATCCTGGGAGTACGGCCGGACGAGCTCTCCTTCTGGCCATCAGGGACGGCGGCGGCCCAGGCGGCCGTCCTCGGCGGACTGGGTGGCCGCAGGAGGGCCGGCCGCATCATGGTCCACTCGGCGATCGAGCACTCGGCGGTGCTGCACGCGGCCCGCGCCGGCGAGGCCGTCGAGGTGGGTGTGGACCGGCTGGGCCGCCTCGACCTGGACGCGTGGTCGGCCGCGGTCGGCGGCGCCGGGGTGGCGCTGGCCGGCCTGATCAGCGCGAGTCACGAAGTGGGAACGATTCAGCCGGTGGCCGCGGCCGGGGCGATCTGCGCGGAGGCGGGGGTGCCGCTGTTCGTGGACGCCGCCCAGACCGTGGGCCGGGCCGGCCTTCCGTCCGGCTGGTCGCTGCTGAGCGCGAGCGCGCACAAGTGGGGTGGTCCGCCCGGGGTGGGCGTGCTGGTCGTCCGCAAAGGTGTGCGCTGGCTCTCCCCGTACCCCCAGGATGATCTTTATCGCCCCGGCCACCCGGGGGTGCCCGGCCTGCCGCAAGTGGTCTCGGCGGCCGCGGCTCTGCGGGCCGTGACGGGTGCGGCGGCGGCCGAGTCGGTGCGGCTGAGCGCGCTCGTCGACCGGATCCGGGAGCGGGTCGCGGCGACCGTGCCGGATGTGGAGATCGTCGGCGATCCGGTCGGCCGGCTGCCGCATCTGGTGACGTTCAGCTGCCTGTATGTCGACGGCGAGGCGCTGCTGCACGCGCTGGACCGGCACGGTTTCGCGGTGTCGTCCGGCTCGTCGTGCATGTCGTCGACGCTGCGGCCGAGTCACGTGCTGGAGGCGATGGGCGTGCTCAGCCACGGCAACGTGCGGGTGTCGCTGCACCGGGAGACGACCGCGGCCGACGTGGAGAGATTCCTCACGGTATTGCCGGGTCTGGTGGCGGACATCCGGAAGGAGGCCGGGCTCTGATCGTCCTCGACTGCCGTGGGCTGCGCTGCCCGATCCCGGTGATCCGGCTGGCCAAGGCAATGCCCGGGGTGGCCGTCGGCGAGATCGTGCGGGTGCTCGCCGACGACCCGGCCGCGGCCAACGACATCCCCGCCTGGTGCCGGATGAAGGGCCAGGAGTTCGTCGCGGCCGACGGCCACGCCTTCGACGTCCGCCGGGCTGTCTGAGCCGACCGGCTCCGCGGACGATCGCCTTGTTACCGGTGAGCGTCGAGGTAGTCGATCACCTGCGGGACCGGGTCCTTGGCCAGGTGGGTGTCGACGACCAGGCGCGGGCCCAGGTACGGCTCGTACTCGGCCTGGCGCTCCAGGACCCGCACCCAGTCCGGGACGCCCTCGTGATCACGGGCCTGGTAACGCTCCTCGACCCGGCGGCGGTGCTCCGCGTCGTCGCCGCAGACCACCTCGACGACCCGCAACGGCACCGCCATCCGGTCGGCCAGGTCGGTCCACAGCTCGCGGGCCGCCTTGACCGGGTTGACCGCGTCGATGATCACGTGGTGGCCGATTCTGATCTGTTCCTCGGCGAGCGCCGCCACCACGCCGTAGGCGGCGTAGCCGGGCCGGGGCTCGTGCACCCCGTACCGCTGGAGGGTGAAGTCGACCGTGTCGACGGCCAGGACCGCCGCGGGCAGCTCGGAAGCGACCGCGGCGGCCAGGGTGCTCTTGCCGACTCCGGGGAGACCGGCGAAAACCGCTAGAACCATGACTTGAGGTCTACGCCCTCAGGCCGGGAGGAACGGCGTGATCTCGGCAGCCGCCTCGTCGCCATACGCCGCCGCGAACCGCTTTCCGAAGTCGGCGGCCTTGATGTCGTACTCCTGGGTGCCGACCGTCTCCAGCACCAGCGCCGCCACCAGCGAGCCCACCTGCGCGGCCCGCTCCAGGCCGAGCCCCCAGGACACGGCCGAGAAGAAACCGGCCCGGAAGCCGTCGCCGACACCCGTCGGGTCCTCGCCGATCACGTCCGGCACGACCGGCACGTGGATGCGCTCGATGTCGCGGCCGGTGATCTCCACACCGTCCTTGCCGAGCGTGGTGACCCGGATCTTGACGTGATCCAGGACCTGGTCGCCGGTGAGCTCGGCCTTGGTCTCCAGCAGGGACCGCTCGTACTCGTTGGTCATCAGGTACTCGGCGCCGCTGATCAGGCTCAGCACGTCGGACCCGCTCATCCGGGCGAGCTGCTGCGACGGGTCGGCGATGAACCGGTAACCCCGCGACCGGCACTCCTCCGAGTGGCGGATCATCGCGGCCGGGTCGTTCGCGCCGACCAGCACCAGGTCGAGGCCGCCGGCCCGCTCGAACACCGGGGCCAGCTCGATGTTGCGGGCCTCGGCCATCGCGCCCGCGTAGAACGAGGCGATCTGGTTCAGATCGTCGTCGGTGGTGCAGACGAACCGGGCGGTGTGCGCCACGTCGCTGATGTGCACCGAGTCACAGTCGACGCCGTGCCGCTCGAGCCACGACCGGTAGTCGGCGAAGTCCGCGCCGACCGCGCCGACCAGGATCGGCCGCAGGCCCAGCTTGGCCATCCCGAAGGCGATGTTGGGCGCCACCCCGCCGCGCCGGACCACCAGGTCGTCGACGAGGAAGGACAGCGAGACCTTGTGCAACTGGTCGGCGATGAGCTGCTCGGCGAACCTGCCGGGGAAGTGCATCAGGTGGTCGGTGGCGATCGAGCCGGTGACGGCGATCTTCATTTCGGCCCTCGGGGGTCGGGAAACAGGGGCGTTACGGGTTGAGACTACCGGTCGGTTAAGCAGAACAGGCCGCCCCGTTAACGGGACGGCCTGTTCGTAAGACGCCTGGCTCAGTGGAACGAGTCACCACAGGCGCACGAGTTCTGCGCGTTCGGGTTGTCGATCGTGAAGCCCTGCGCGTCGATCCGGTCGGCGAAGTCGATGGTCGCGCCCGCCAGGTAGGGGGAGCTCATCCGGTCCACCACGACCTCGACGCCGTCGAAGTCGCTGACGATGTCCCCGTCGAGCGAACGCTCGTCGAAGAAGAGCTGGTAACGCAGGCCGGAGCAGCCACCGGGCTGTACGGCGATGCGCAGGCGCAGGTCGTCGCGCCCCTCCTGCTCGATCAGGGCCTTGACCTTCACCGCGGCGACGTCGGTGAGGTTGATGCCGGTCGGGGCAGCAGTCGCCTCGGTCGACTCGGTGTGCGCTTCAGTGGTCACTAGGTATCTCCCTGCCAGGTGCGGTCATGTGCCGTACCAGGCAACGCTAACCCCATTCCCTCCGATTCCCAATCCGGGGGAACACAGATCACCTGCTCCACTGCCCGGCCAGGCGCCCCGCGAGTTCGCGCAGCCCACGGGCCGGTTCCGCGAGAGCGGTCTCGACGTTCCCGAAATGCTCCACCAGGGTGTGCGTCTCGGTCACGCCGGCCGCCGCCGCCTCGCGCTGACCTGTCTCGTTGCGCCCGGCCAGCACCACACACGGCAGGCCACGGTCCCGGGCGCCGGCCGCGATCCCGGCCACCACCTTGCCGCGCAGCGACTGGTGATCGAACGAGCCCTCGCCGGTGATCACCAGGTCGGCCGCGTCCAGCTCGGCGTCCAAGCCGATCAGATTCGTGACCAGGTTGATACCCGAGGTCACCCGGCCACCGAGCGCGATCAGGGCCGCGCCGATCCCGCCGGCCGCGCCGCCGCCCGGCTGGAGCGCCAGGTCCTTGAGGTCGAAGGCACGCTCCAGCACCCCGGCGAAGTGCTCCAGCGCCGCGTCCAGCAGCAGCACGTCCTCGCGGGAGGCGCCCTTCTGCGGGCCGAACACGTTGCTGGCGCCGTGCAGGCCGGTCAGCGGGTTGTCGACGTCGGTCGCGGCGACCAGGCGGACCTGCCGCAGCTGGGGCACGCCGCCCAGCGAGGCCGCGTTGATCAGGACGGCGCCGCCGTACGGCAGGGCGTAGCCGGACTCGTCGAGCGGGGCGGCGCCCAGGGCGGCCAGCATGCCGGCGCCCGCGTCGTTGACCGCGGAGCCGCCCAGGCCGACCACGATCTCGGCGGCGCCCGACTCCACCGCGGCGGCGAGCAGCAGGCCCAGGCCGTACGAGGTGGCCCGTCTCGGATCACGCTCCTCCGGCGTCAGCAGGTGCAGGCCGCACGCCTGGGCGCTCTCGACGTAGGCGACGCCGCCCGCCACCAGGATCTCGCCGCGGGCCGGGCGGCCCAGCGGGTCGACCGTGTCGACTCCGACGAGCCGGCCGTCCAGGGCGGTGGCCAGCACCTCCACGAAGCCGGGGCCGCCGTCGGCGAGCGGGCGCTGGACGAGGACGTCCCCGGGAGCGGACCAGCCATCGGCGACGGCCTGGGCGACTTCGGGGGCGGAAAGGGTGCCGGCGAACTTGTCCGGACAGATCAGTACGCGCACACCGCGAGTGTGGCAGCACACTCTCCGCGGCGCAGCTACCGTCTCATCCGCTGTGCAACGATGACTGGCGTGACGTCGACCTGGACCGAACCCTCGAACACCCCGCTCGCCCTGCTCCTGCTCGGTAAGGGCACCGATCCGGCCAGCGAGCGCGGGGTGGACTGCCCCGGCGATCTGCCCGCCCCCAGCGACCCCGATCTGGTGGCCCGGGCCACCGCGGCCAAGGCGGCGCTCGGCGACCGGGTGTTCGTGCTCGGCCACCACTACCAGCGCGACGAGGTCATCCAGTTCGCCGACGTCACCGGCGACTCGTTCAAGCTCGCCCAGCAGGCCGCCGCCCGGCCCGACGCGGAGTTCATCGTGTTCTGCGGTGTGCACTTCATGGCCGAGAGCGCGGACATCCTGACCACGCCGTCCCAGCGCGTCATCCTGCCCGACCTCGCGGCCGGCTGCTCGATGGCCGACATGGCCGTGCTCGGGCAGGTCGAGACCGCCTGGGAGCACTTCCAGGACCTCGGCATCACCGACCAGATCGTCCCGGTGACGTACATGAACTCGTCGGCCGACATCAAGGGCTTCGTCGGCCGCAACTCCGGCGTGGTCTGCACGTCGTCCAACGCCAAGCGCGCCCTGGACTGGTCGTTCGAGCAGGGCTCGAAGGTGTTCTTCCTGCCCGACCAGCACCTGGGCCGCAACACCGCCGTGCTCGAGATGGGTTTCGACCTGGACGACTGCGTCCTCTACGACCCGCACAAGCCGAAGGGCGGCCTCACCGACGAGCAGCTGATCAACGCCCGGATGATCCTGTGGCGCGGCCACTGCTCGGTGCACGGCCGGTTCACCATCGACAGCGTCCGCGAGGTCCGCGAGCGCGTCCCCGGCGTCAACGTGCTGGTCCACCCGGAGTGCCGGCACGAGGTGGTGCGGGCGGCCGACTACGTCGGCTCGACCGAGTACATCATCAAGGCCCTCGACGCGGCGCCGTCCGGTTCGGCGTGGGCGGTGGGGACCGAGCTCAATCTGGTACGCCGGCTCGCGCTCGCCCACCCGGACAAACAGATCATGTTCCTCGACCGTGCGGTCTGCTACTGCTCCACCATGAATCGCATCGACCTCCCCCATCTGGTCTGGGCGCTGGAGGAGCTGGTGGCCGGCCGCGTGCCGAACGTCATCACGGTGGATGAGAAGACCGCGCGCGAGGCCCGGGTCGCGCTCGACCAGATGCTGGCCCTGCCGTAACCCTCGGTAGTCAAGCGAATCCACTCGCATGGCTGATTTTTTAAGCGCGCCTTAGTCAACAGCATTTAAACGGCGTTTCAACGCTCGCGACGGATGCCGTGGTTGTCACTCAGCGCTATGCTTCCCCGGTTGCAGAATCGGGTACCCCCGCCCGCGCTCTGCTTTTCGACTCCGGGCGTTCGTGCGCCCACCGGCTGGAGGTTACGTTGACCGACGATGTCCTCATCGTGCACGGCGGTACGCCGCTGCAGGGACAGATCCGGGTCCGTGGCGCCAAGAATCTCGTATCCAAGGCCATGGTCGCCGCCCTGCTCGGCGAGTCGCCGAGCCGCCTCTTCGACGTCCCGCGGATCCGTGACGTGGAGGTGGTCAGCGGGCTTCTCGAGCTGCACGGTGTCAAGGTCACCGCCGGCGTCGAGGACGGCGAGCTGGTGATGGACCCCACCAACGTGGAGTCCGCCAGCACCGACGAGATCAACGTGCACGCGGGCTCGAGCCGCATCCCGATCCTGTTCTGCGGGCCGCTGCTGCACCGGCTCGGCCACGCGTTCATCCCGGACCTGGGTGGCTGCCACATCGGCCCCCGCCCGATCGACTTCCACATCAGGGCGCTGCGCGAGTTCGGCGCCGTCGTCGACAAGACCCCTGAGGGCATGCACCTGAGCGCCCCCAACGGTCTGCACGGCGCCAAGCTGGAACTGCCCTACCCGAGCGTCGGCGCGACCGAGCAGGTGCTGCTCACCGCGGTCCGCGCCGAAGGCGTCACCGAACTGCGCAACGCCGCCATCGAGCCGGAGATCATGGACCTCATCTGCATCCTGCAGAAGATGGGCGCCATCATCACCGTGCACACCGACCGGGTCATCGAGATCCAGGGCGTCCCCCGGCTGTACGGCTACGAGCACAAGCCGATCCCGGACCGCATCGAGGCCGCCAGCTGGGCCGCCGCCGCGCTCGCCACCCGTGGCGAGATCGAGGTGGTCGGCGCCCGCCAGGCCGACATGATGACGTTCCTGAACGTCTTCCGGTCCATCGGCGGCGAGCTGAAGATCACCGACGACCGGGTGGCCCGCGAGGGTGTCTCCGGCGCCGAGGGCGGCATCAAGTTCTGGCACCCCGGCGGCGAGCTCAAGGCCGTCGCGCTGGAGACCGACGTGCACCCCGGTTTCATGACCGACTGGCAGCAGCCGCTCGTGGTCGCGCTGACCCAGGCCCGCGGCATCTCGATCATGCACGAGACGGTGTACGAGCAGCGGCTGGGCTACACCGAGGCGCTGAACCAGATGGGCGCGACCATCCAGGTCTACCGGGACTGCCTCGGTGGCACCCCGTGCCGGTTCGGCCGCCGCAACTTCATGCACTCCGCGGTCATCGCCGGCCCGTCCAAGCTGCACGCGGCCGACCTGCGCATCCCCGACCTGCGGGCCGGTTTCGCGCACCTGATCGCCGCACTGGCCGCCGAGGGGACCTCGCGCGTCTACGGAGTCGACCTGATCAAGCGTGGGTACGAGGACTTCGAAGCCAAGCTGGCTGCCCTCGGTGCCCATGTAGAGCGGCCCTGATCAGCTATTACGTCACGATCGACGGCGCGGTGTGTAACACACCGCGCCGTTTGGCTACGCTGCTGGGGTGTCCCCGCTGTTTCGCCGCAAGTCCACCGACCTCGTCGCCGACGCCACCGCCTCGGTGACCGAGGACGAGTCCGTCGCCGCCCACCGCAAGGGCTACACCCCCAGCAAGAAAGAGCTGGGCGTGGTCACCCCGAAACGGACCGTCCAGGGCCGCCGCGTGCAGGACCCGGCGCCCGCCAACCGCAAAGAGGCCTACAAGCAGCTCCGTGAGCGGCAGCGGGCCGAGCGGCTCGAGGCGTCCGAGGGCATGCGCAACGGTGACGAGCGCTACCTGCTCGCCCGTGACCGTGGCCCGGAGCGATCCCTGGTCCGCGACATCGTCGACTCCCGCCGCACCGCCGGGTCGTATTTCATCGCCGGCGCCGTGATCGTGCTGATCGGCTCGTCGGTCGCGATCCAGGCCGTGCAGATCGCCAGCAACCTGCTGTGGGCCGGTCTGGCGCTCGCCGTCCTCGTCGACAGCATCCTGATCAGCCGGCGCATCAAGAAACTGGTGCGCGCCCGCTTCCCGGAGACCACGCAGCGGCTCGGCTCGCTGTACTTCTACGGCATCATGCGCGGCCTGACGTTCCGCCGGATGCGGGTCCCGAAGCCGAAGGTCGAGCTCGGCGCCACCATCTGACTCGTTCCACGTCGAAACGCGGAGGCCTTCGGTCTCCGCGTTTCGCGTCGATCCAGATCTGCATGGCCAGCCACGGCGCGATCCGGACCACAAATCACCGTGCACCACCGAAACCACGCCTGCGTGGCCAGCCGCGGTCCGATACGCGCCACACATCACCACGCACCACCGAACCGCGCCTGCGTGGTCATTCGCGGTCCGATATACGCCACACATCACCGCGCTGGGTGGGTTTACTCGATGCCGGCCAGACGTAGCAGGGCAGTCACCGCGGCTGCGGCGATCACGACCAGCACGAACGGGGCCTTTCGCCAGGCCAGCAGGGCTCCGGCCAGGACTCCGGCGGGGCGGGCGAAACCGGCGAACTCGCTTCCGGCCATCAGGGTGGCCGTCGCGGCCAGGGCGGCCAGCAACGCGGCGGCCGACATCGGGAGCATTCGTTGCAGTGAGGCGGAGAGTTCCAGGCGTTCGCGGAGGAGGACTCCGCTCAGCCGGAACGCATAGGTGCCGACGGCCAGCACCAGGATCGCGGCGATCAGCATCGGTCCCCCTCGGAGACATCACCGGCTGACGGAACACCGGCGGACATGGGGCCGGCGGGCGGGACGCCGACGGAAACGGAGTCGGCAGCAACAAGGCCGGCGGGAGTGGCATCGGTGGGTGGAGTGGCTGCGGGCGGAGCGGCCCCAGGCGAAGCGGCTGCGGGCGGAGCGGGAGCGGGCGGGATGGCTGCGGGGCGGCGGTGGGGGCGGATGAGGACCAGCAGGCCCAGCAGGGCGCACATCACCGGCAGGCCGGCCGGTAGTAGCGGGGTCAGGGCGACGGCGAGGGCCGCTCCGGTCAGCGCCACCAGGCGGGTCTCGCGGTCTCGGAGTGAGGGCAGGATCAGGGCGATCAGGCCGGCCGGGAACGCGGCGTCGAGGCCGAGCGCGTCCGGGTCGCCGGTGGCGCCGCCGAGCAGGACACCCAGGACGACGCCGACGTTCCAGGCGACGAACAGGCTGCCGCCGACCAGCCAGTAGACGCGGCGGCGGGCGGCGGGTGACGACTCGGCCAGGGCGAAGGCGACCGCTTCGTCGGTCATCAGGTGGCTGCCGACCAGGCGGTCCCGCCAGCGGGCGCCGATGGTGTCCGCGACGGCCAGGCCGAACGGCAGGTGCCGGGCGTTGAGCAGCAGGCCGGCCAGCACGGCGGCGATCGGGTTGCCCGCGGCGAGCAGGCCGATCGCCAGAAACTGGGCGCCACCGGCGAAGATCAGCACCGACATGACGACCGGAACCCAGGCGGGTAGGCCGTACGCGATGGCGATGGCCCCGAAGGAGGCGCCGACCGCCATGGATGCGGCGGCCAGCGCGCCGATGTCGCGAAGCTGGGCCCGCGTTCGATATAACGTCCCCATAGTTCGACATGCTGAACGATGCGCCCGCGTTCGTCAAACCGAACGATCGGTCCGACAAAGCGAACACAGATGAAGCGAACTCAGATGGAGCGAACTCAGATGGAGCGAACAAATGCAACAACCCGCGCCGCCGCTCGCAGTCATCGCCGCCGCCCTGCGACGGGAACGGGACCGGGCCGGGATCTCCCTCGCCGAGCTGGCCCGCCGGGCCGGTCTGGCCAAGTCGACGCTGTCCCAGCTGGAGTCAGGCGCCGGGAACCCGAGCATCGAGACGCTGTGGGCGCTCGGTGTCGCGCTCGGGGTGCCGTTCAGCCGGCTGGTCGAGCCGCCGCCGTCGCCGGTACGCGTGGTCCGGGCCGGCAGCAGCCCACGGGTGCGGTCCGAGGGGGCTGACTTCTACGGCACCCTGCTGACCGCCGGGGTGCCGGGGACCAGGCGGGACGTCTACGTGCTGGAGCTGGAGCCGGGCGCGCGGCGGGACGCCGACCCGCACATCCCGGGCAGTGTCGAGCATCTGATCGTGTCGGCCGGCCGGATCCGCACCGGCCCGGTCGACGAACTGGTCGAACTCGGGCCGGGCGACTACGTGACGTTCCCGGGCGACGTGCCGCACAGCTACGAGGCGCTGGAGCCGGGCTCCTGGGCGACCCTGGTGATGGAACACCGCTGACCCCAGCCGTC
>NZ_JBEZXU010000041.1:0-72372 GCF_040638175.1 Actinoplanes sp. NPDC026670 | reverse complement strand
TCGCCCAGCACGGTAAAAGGACACCCGAAAGCGCGGTGAGCGACGGCTCACGGTCCCCGACGACGACCAGCCGTCGCCCAGCACGGTAAAAGGACACCCGAAAGCGCGGTGAGCGACGGCTCACGGTCCCCGACGACGACCAGCCGTCGCCCAGCACGGTAAAAGGACGCCCGAAAGGACGGTGAGCGACGGCTCACGGTCTCGGACGACGACCAGCCGTCGCCCAGCACGGTAAAAGGACACCCGAAAGGACGGTGAGCGACGGCTCGCGGTCCCGACCAGCCGTTGCGCAGCGTGGTCAGCGGGGTGCGAGCGGCTAACGGTCGGCGTACAGGCGGGCCACCACGTCCTCGATGTCCGGCTCCAGCAGGGAGAGGTCGCGCACCGGGACCGCGGCGACCAGCGCGCCCACCGCAGCGGCCGCAGTCGTCGACTCCAGCGCGAACGTCGCACGATGACCATTAGCGGTCACGTTCGTGAGCACGGCACCCGGCAGGGCGAAGCCGGACGGCAACGGCTGTTCCAGATCGGCGACCAGGGTGCGGCGGGAGCCGTATCTGGCGTGCAGTGCCTCGATGCTGCCGTCGTGCACCACCCGGCCGTGGTCGATCACCACGAGACGTTCGCAGAGGCGTTCGATGTCGGCCAGGTCGTGGGTGGTCAGCACCAGGGTGACGTCACCGGTGGCGCCCAGCTCGGCCAGGAACGAGCGGACCGCCTGTTTGCTCACCACGTCCAGGCCGATCGTCGGCTCGTCCAGGAACAGCACCTCCGGGCCGTGCAGCAGGGCCGCGGTCAGTTCGCCGCGCATCCGCTGGCCCAGGGACAGCTGCCGGACCGGGGTGTCCAGGAACTCGTCCAGGTCGAGCAGCGACCGGCACCGGCGGAGACGAGCAGCGTGCTCGGCGGCCGGCACCCGGTAGATGTGCCGGAGCAGCTCGAACGACTCACGCAACGGCAGGTCCCACCACAGTTGCGAGCGCTGGCCGAAGACCACCCCGATCCGCAGCGCCAGTCTCGTGCGCTGCGGCACCGGCGCCAGGCCGCACACCGACACCTCCCCGGATGTGGGGGTCAGCACACCGGTGAGCATCTTCAGGGTGGTCGACTTGCCGGCGCCGTTCGGGCCGATGTAACCGACCATCTCACCGCGTTCGATGGTGAGGCTGACCCCGTCCACGGCGGCCACCGTCCGTTTCCTCCGCCGGAATCGGCCGGCTTTCACCCGTACCGTGAAATCTTTTTGAAGGTCTTGCATTTTGATCATGAGCCGGTGCTCCGGTAGTGACGGATGCCGGTGCGCCAGACCGCCGCGGCGATCGCCGCCGCACCGACCGCGACCAGCGGAGACAGGAAGCCGGCCCAGGCCGGCAGACCGAGCGGATCGGCCCGGCCGAGCAACGCGAGCGCCGGCTGATAGGCGACGAAACCGAAACCCAGGGCGTACGCGAAAAGGTTGCGGAACCAACCGCCATAAACCGAGATGGGGTACGAGGTGAAGTCGCGCCCGCCGTAGGTGAACGCGGATCCGATCTCCCCGGAATCGACCCACCAGAACGCCAGGCTGGCGCTGAGCACGAAGATCGACCCGAAGAAGACCGCCGCCGCGACCGGGGTGACCACGACCAGCAGCACCCGGCCCGGTGTCCAGTCGACGTGGTTGGCGGCGACCGCCACGCCCAGCACTGTGAATCCGAACACCACCCGCAGCGCCTTGCGCACCGGCAGGTCCATGAGCAGCAGCTGCGGCAACGCGGGCAGCGGCCGGACCAGAACCGCGTCCAGTGTCCCGGCCCGCACGTAGGTCTTCAGCCGGTCCACGTTGCCGACCGTGAGATCGGCCAGCGCGAACCCGGCCGAACTGAGCCCCACGATCAGCATCGCCTCGCGCAGGCTGAACCCGCCGACCGCCGGGGTGGCCCGGAACAGCACCAGCACGGTGAGCACGTCGAACACCGTCGCGCCGACATTGCCGAACAGCTCCACCAGGAACGACGCCCGGTACGACGTCGCCGACCGCAGCTGCGCCGACCCGAGAGCGACATACGCCCGCAGCTCACCCACCCTGCACCACCAGGCGTTTCTCGGCCCGCCGCTGGACCAGGGCGGCGAACGCCAGGATCCCGGCCGCCCACAGCAGCTGAAGGCCCACCAGGCCGGCCTGCAACGCCGGGCCGTCCCGTTCGGCGATCACGTCGAGTGGCGTCTGCAACAGGCTCGGCAGCGGAGTCAGCACCCACAGCGCCACCACGAACTCCTCCGGCAGCAGGCGCAACGGGAAGTACAGGCCGCCCAGCACACCCGAACCCAGCGTCCACAGCATGATCGGGCCGCGCGCGTCCTGGAGCCAGTACGCGGTCGCGTTGACGACATAACGGCAGCCGAAGCAGATCACCACGGCCAGAATCACCGAGACCGCGAACAGCGGAACCGTCTGCCACCGGGCCGGGGTGTGCAGCGGGAAGAACAGGGCGCCGGCCAGCAGCGGCGGACCGAACCTGGTCAGCATGCAATACAGTGCCCGGCCCAGGTCAGCGGCGAGATAGCCGGTCACCGGGGCGATCGGACGTAACAGGTCGGCCGCGATGTCGCCGGAACGGATCCGGTCGGCCAGCTCGGTCCAACCCCAGATACCGATGACACTCAGTAGACCCTGGCCCACCCAGACGTAGAGCGCGAGCTGCTCGGCGTCGTACCCCGCGGGCCTCTGCCCGGCCGCCTCCGCGGCCACCGCGAGCAGCACGTAACAGCGGAGGAAGCCGAACACGATGTTCGTGAACGTTCCGGCTATGGTGGCTTGCCGGTAGGTGGCGTACCGCCGGAAACCTGACCCGGTCAGCGCACCGAAAGTAGTGACGTAGGCGCGGAACGGACCGATTCGAGAGATCGTCGGCACGCTGGCGTCTCTCTGGCACACGCAGTTAATCTCCTTTCCAGACCCCCGCGACGGAGCCGGGCGACTCTACGCGGGTCCCCGGCCGGGCGCGGCACATTTTCTGACAGGTGGAGTTCGCCGTGACGGAGCGTTGCCATTCGACGGGTCACGCCCGATGAACGGTTGGGGCTCCCGGCCGGGCGACAGCTGGGGCGACGAACCCGCCTGGGTCTACGAGATCACCTGGGAGTGGGAGCCGCTGCCCGGTCAGCGCTATCCCGGCGACCCCGGCCGCCGCAAGGCCGTGCACACGCCCGTCTACGAGGCGTCGCGCGGCGGCTCCGCGCCGGCCAGCTCCGCACCGGCCAGCTCAGCGCCGATCAGCCCGGCGGGCCGCGCGTCGGTTCCGGGTTCGTCGTGGTCCGGATCGCCCGATCAAAATCAGTCACGGTACGAGGAGACGCGCCCCGAATCACGCGGACCCGCCGGCCCGCCGCAGCCGCCCCGGGATGAGCCCTCCTGGAACCGGCCGGGCCACCCCATGCCCGAACAGCGGCGCGGGGGTGTGCCGGTCTACGGGGCGTCGGCTCCGGTTTCGCCTGGACGTGCTCCAGACGGGGGTGGATGGGGGCGCGGGCCGGGCTCCGGACCTGCTTCCGGCTCTTCCGCCGGCGGACAGTTCGGTGGGCCGGGGCGTCCCGGTTCCGGGGCGCCCGGTCCCGGGCCGCACGGTGGGCCGGGTCCCTCTGGGCAGCCCGGTCCCGGGTTTGCCGGGCAGCGCGGTCCCGGGCCTTCCGGCCAGCCTGGGCACGGTGGGCCCGGCCAGCCAGGGCACGGTGGGCCCGGCCAGCCAGGGCACGGTGGGCCCGGCCAGCCTGGGCATGGGGGGCCGGGACAGCCGGGACACGGTGGGCCGGGTGCTCCCGTGCACGGTGGGCCGGGGGCCCCTGGGGTGGCGGGGCGTCCGGGGCCGGGGCGGCACGAAGGTGCGCCCGGTCGTCATGAAGGACATCCCGGACGGCATGAGCCAGGCCGTTTCGGTGGCCCGGTCGCGCCCGCGGCATCGGGCGGGTTCCCACCCGGTCGTGGGCGGCCCGATCAGGAACCCGGCTTCCAGGGTCGCCGGCCGGCTCCGGAGCAGCAGATTCCACGGCAGAGTGGAGACCCGCGCCCGGTTTCCGGCCCGGCGTCGCCGGTCGGACCGGCCTACGGCGCCGCACGTCCGGCGCCCGCTGACGCTTTCCCGGCATACACCGACGACCGCCGCACACCACGCGAAGGCCGCACCCCGGACGCGCCGTTCGACCTGCGCCCCGCGCCGCAGGACCGGAACTCCCCGGCACCCGCCCGTCCGGCGCCGCAGCCGACCCGCGTCACCCCGTCGCAGCCGGTCGCGCCCGCAGCCGTCTACCCGGCCGTTCCCGGCCAGGGCCCCGGCATGTCCGTGCCCACCCAGAACCGCGGAACGGCCGGCGGCGTCGCCCCGGTCTCCGGAGTGGCAACCCCCTACGGCCCCGGCCCGCACGGCCCTGGTTCCGGCGGCCCCGCGTCGAACGCCCCCGGCTCTCGTGGTCCCGGCTCAGGCGGCCCTGGCATGGGCGCTCCCGGCGCGGGCCGTCCCGGTGTCGGCGGTCCTGGCTCGGGCGGTCCCGGTGTCGGCGGTCCTGGCTCGGGCAGGCCCGGTGCGGGCGGTCCTCCGGGTGGGCCCGGTGCGGCTGGTCCGGCTTCTGGAGCGGGCGTCCCTGTGGTCCGGGGTCCGGATTCCGGGCCGGCGGCTCCGGGCGCGGCGTTCCCGCACGTGCAGCCGGGGCCGGAGGCCAGGCAGGTGCTGCGCGGGCCCGGCACGTCCGCGCCGGTCTCCGCGCCGTCGGCCTACACGACGCCCGGCGTCGCACCGGTTTCGAGCCCTGCGGCGCGCGACTCCCGTTCCGGGGTCAACCCGGTCTCCGGTCCGGCCGCAGCCGGCCCGCGCACCGGAAACGCCCAGGTCACCCCGCCGAGCGGGGTCGGCCCGCGCACCGGGAACGCGCCGGTCTCCGGGCCCGTTGGTCCGGCGACCCACGCCGGTGCCACGCCGCATTCCAGCCCGGCTCCGGCGACCCACGCCGGTGCCACGCCGCATTCCGGCCCGGCTGGCGTTGACTCGCGCACTTCAGCTGCGCCGGTCTCCGGGCCCGTGGCCGGCCACCCGCATGGTCAGCAGTGGCCGGAGGCTACTCAGGCGATCGGGGTGCCGGGTTCGGTCCCGAGCCGGGGACCGGGGGCTCCGACGGGTGTCGGGCCCGCTTCCGGACCGGTCGGGGCAGCCGGGCACGAGGCCGGAGTCTCGTTCCCGCGTGGGCAGGAACCGGCCGGGGCGAGCGGCTTCGGTGAGCGCGGCCATGACGAGCAGGACCCGACCCGGCCGCTCGACCCTCGCCGGCTGGTGCAGGGCACGAGTCCGGGTGGACGCCACGACGGTGTTTCCGACCCGGACGACCCGACACGTCCGTTCGGGCTTCGGCGGCGGGCCGGCAGCGAAGGGCTCGGGCCGGTCGAGGACTCCACCCGGGCGATCGACCCGCGTGGGCCGGCATCAGCCGTTCCGGGCGCGCCTGCGGCCGGCGGGCACGGTCCGGAGACCGGTCAGCGTCCGGCCGGGCTGCATTCCGAAACCGGGCAGAGGTCGGTGGTAGGGCCGCGGACCGGCCCGGAGACGCCCGTCGAATCGGGGCTCGCGCAGCCGCTTGCGGCGGAGACCGGTGGCGCTTCGGCGACCGGCGAATCGGCCCCGGCCGGAAGCTCGTCGGACGATTCGGGGGCCCACGGGCTCGGATGGCTGCTGTCGCAGAGCGGGCTCGGGGCGACCACCCCGGCACCCGAAGCCGAAGCGGCAGCGCCCGTCGAGAGTGTCGAACCCGAAGACCGGCCACACACCTGGTTCGCGTGGGGCGACGCCGGGGCCTCCGGCATCGCCGAGCCCGAAGCCGACGACAGCGAAACGGCTTCCGCACCGGCCGGCGACGTTTCCGCGCAGCCGGAACCGGCATCAACCGCGACCGCTCCGGCACCGACGGATCCGGCGCAGACCACCCCGGCCGAGACCACCCCGGCCGAGGCCACTCCGACGCAGACCACCCCGGCCCAGACCGCTCCGGCGCAGGCCACTCCGGCCCAGACGGTTCCGGCCCAGACGGTTCCGGCCCAGACGGTTCCGGCGCAGACCGCTCCGGCCCAGGTGGTTCCGGCGCCGCCTGGGTTTACGCCTGCTGCGCGTTCGGCTGAGGTGGCCGGCGTGGATTCGGCTGATGCGGCTTCGGCGGATCGCGTTGCGGTCGAGGCCTACCCGGCTGAGTGGCCAGCGACTTCGGACGCCGATCTTGTGGACGATCGGGAGGCGGTGCCCTCGGCTGGGTCGGCGATCCTTGAATACACGCCCACCTCTGCTGAACTCGCCCCGGGTGACGGAATCGGGGACGAGCCGGAACTTTCCGGCCGGATGACGGCCGATGATGAGGCTTCCCAGCCGGCCGGGATCGCGGCTGCCGAGGAAACGAGCCGGACTGATGAGGCCGGTTCCGATGACGCCACCGCGGTTGCCGGGATCGGCTTCCCGGCGGTGGGCGCGGTTTCTGACGATGAGGATCTGACCTCGATGCTGCACGGGCTCCCGGCCGAAGTGGCTGCGGGTTCGGATTCCGGCGAGGACCCGGGTTCGGGGAATGACGAGCCGATCCCGGCTGCCTCGTCGACGGATGGCGATGGCTGGCCGGCGGGCGATGAGGAGCCGGATCTCACTTCGACGATGCAGATCGTTCGGATCAAGGCTGCTGCGGTTCCGAATCCGCCGTCGACCGACTCGGCCGGCACGGAGTCCCCGGATGACGAGATCACCGTGGTCTCGGCGGTGGCGCAGCCGCTGTCGGACGATGCCGTCGACGTCGTGGAGCCGGACACGGCTCTGATCATCGGGGAACCGGAGACCGTCACGCTTCACACGGAGCCGGTGACCGTTCTCTTCGATGCCGAGCCCGAGACTGTAGTCGTCTCGGCCGAGCCGGACACCGTCGTGTTCTCCGCGGATGAGGAGACGGCTGTCCTGGATCCCGATGGGGACACCGTTCTGCTGAGCTCCGAGCCTCAGACGGTCATGCTGCACCCGGAACCGGAGACCGCCGCCATCCACGCGGAGCCCGAGACCGCCGCGATCCATGCGGAGCCGGAAACCGTCGCCATCCACGCGAAGCCGGAAACCGCTGTCATCCACCCGGAACCGGAGACCGCCGCGATCCACACGGAGCCCGAGACCGCCGCGATCCATGCGGAGCCGGAAACCGTCACCATCCACGCGGAGCCGGAAACCGCTGTCATCCACGCGGAGCCGGAGACCGTCACGATCCATGCGGAGCCGGAAACCGTCGCGATCCACACGGAGCCGGAAACCGTCGCGATCGCCACGGAACCGGAAGCCGGCGACCCAGCAACCGTCGCGATCATCGCGGAGCCGGAGGCTGTCGAGCCGGAGACCGGTGCGATCGAGCCGGAGCCGGAGCCGGAGCCGGAGCCGGAGCCGGAGGCTGCTGCGGCGGAACCGGCTGCGGAGACGGCCGACGTCGAGCAGGAGTCGGCGCCAAGCAGGCACGAATCCGGCGAAACCGCTGATAACGCCCAGGAGATCACGGCGCCTGACGATGCGGTGGCTGACTCGGACGGGCGGGACTCGGCGGCGGACGGGAGCGGCGACCCCTCCGGGGACGTGGCGGGCGGGGCTTTGGCCGTACCGCAGCAGGATGTGACGTCGGAGACAGCGAGCGGGAGCGCGGCTGAGACGCCGGCCGGGAACACGTCGCGGACCGCGCCGCCGGAGGCGGAGGATGCCGGGCGGGTCGAGCCGGTTCGGCAGCGGCGGGACCAGCGGGCGCCGGCGGACCGGAGGCGGGCCGATCCGGAGCAGATCCTGGCCGCCTATCCGTGGACCTACGATCCGCAGACGCTGCGCGAGCAGGTGGACGAACCGGACCGGCTGTGGGATGTCGCGGACCGGCTGACCGACCGGCTGGAGTTCGCCGAACGGGACAACGTGCGGGCCGGGCTGCTCAGCCTGCGGGCCGTGGTGCACCGGATCGTCGGCGAGTTGGACGACGCGCTCGCCGACGGGCGGGAGGGGCTGCGGCACGCCGAGGCGTCCGGGGAGTTGCGGACCAGGGCGATCGCGCAGGCGCGGCTCGCGCACGTTCTCCAGTGGCGGGGCGAGTTCGAGGAGGCGGACCGGCTGTACGCGGACGCCGACTCGCCCGAGCTGCCGCCGCGGACCCGGGCGGAGATCTGCGAGCTGGCCGGGCGGTCGGCCTACGAGCAGGGCCGCTATCTGGAGGCGGTCAACCACTTCGAACATGCGCTCGACGTACGCCGTGGCGACGACCCGGAGCTGGTGGAACGGGTCGAGCTGGCGCTGGACGCGATCTCCAGGCGTTCCGGGGCGGCCGGCTGGGGTCCCTATCCGCGGACCCGGGACGAGATCCTGGGGCTGCCCGCCGCGCCGGTGCCGCTGCTCGACGACGGCGCCGGGCTGTGGGGGTACGCGGCCGCGGTCGAACCCCGGTTCGCCGAGGCGCAGCCGTTCGCCGAGGGCCTGGCCTGGGTCCGGCGGCCGGACTCGGCGGCGTGGGAGCTGATCGACCCGGCCGGGGAGCTGATCATCGCGTCGGCGCACGGCTATGTCGGGGTGACCCGGTTCGCCGAAGGGCTGGCCTGGGTGACCCGGCAGGATCAGGGTGGCTGGTTCGCGATCGACCGGGACAACCGGCTGGTCGTGCCGGCCGGCGGGTTCGAGGACGCGAAACCGTTCCGGCGCGGGCTGGCCGTGGTCCGGCAGGGTGGCGTGTGGGGCGCCGTCGACCGGCACGGGCGGTTCGCGGTGACGCCGCTGTACCAGCAGTTCGTGACGGCGCTGCACGTCGGCGGGTCGATCGACGGGTTCACCGACGAGGGGCTGGCCGTCGTCGACGCCGGTGACCGGTTCGGTGTGCTGGACCGGGCCGGGCGGATCGTGGTGGATCCGGTGCACGCGGCCGTGGTGATCCATCCGGCGGCGTTCCTGGTGCGGAACGCGGCCGGGCTGTGGGGCGCGCTGGATCGGGCCGGCACGCCGCTCGTCGACATGGGGCACCCGGCTCCGGAGACGGTCGTCGAAACGCTGCCGGAGGAGAGCCGCCCGGTTCTCTAGGCTGAGGGGATGGAGTTTCGTCATCTCGGCCGTTCCGGCCTTCTGGTCAGCGAGATCGCCTACGGCAACTGGATCACCCATGGTTCGCAGGTGGAGGAGGAGGCCGCGCTCGCGTGCGTGCGCGCGGCCCTCGACTCCGGCATCACCACCTTCGACACCGCCGACGTGTACGCGGGAACGCGCGCCGAGGAGGTGCTGGGCCGGGCGCTGAAAGGCGAACGCCGGGCCGGCCTGGAGATCTTCACGAAGGTGTTCTGGCGGACCGGGCCGGGCGCCAACGACAGTGGCCTTTCCCGCAAGCACATCCTGGAGTCGATCGACGGGTCGCTGCGCCGCCTCGGCACCGACTACGTGGACCTCTACCAGGCACACCGGTTCGACCATCACACGCCGCTCGACGAGACCATGGAGGCGTTCGCCGACGTGGTGCGGGCCGGCAAGGCGCACTACATCGGGGTGTCCGAGTGGACCGCCGAGCAGATCCGGGCGGCCGCGCCACTGGCCCGGGAGCTACGGGTCCGGCTGGTGTCGAACCAGCCGCAGTATTCGATGCTGTGGCGGGTGATCGAGGCCGAGGTGGTGCCGGCCTCGCAGGAGCTGGGACTGGGCCAGATCGTCTGGTCACCGCTGGCGCAGGGGGTGCTGACCGGGAAGTACCGGGCCGGGGAGCAGCCGCCGGCCGGGTCACGGGCCACCGACGAGAAGTCCGGCGCCGGGTTCATCGCCCGCTGGATGGAGGACGACGTGCTGAACGCGGTCGCCCGGCTGAAACCGCTGGCCGACGAGGCCGGCCTGACCACGGCTCAGCTGGCGGTGGCGTGGGTGCTGCAGAACCCGAACGTCTCCGCGGCGATCATCGGCGCGTCCCGGCCCGAACAGGTCCGGGACAACGTCAAGGCGTCCGGGGTGAAACTGGACGACGGCCTGCTGAAGGCGATCGACGAGATCGTGGAGCCGGTCGTGACCCGCGACCCGTCGCTCACCTCCAGCCCGGCCAGACGTCCGTGACCCGTCACTCCCAGAAACGCATCAGGCTGAACCCGGCGCCGTAAAGGCGTGAGTCGATGCCGAGCAGCTCGGCCAGCCAGTCGACGAAGGTGAAGAACCACACGCCCACGTCGGTCTGCCAGAGCAGCAGGAACAGCACCAGGAAGCCCCAGGGCGCCATCAGGTTCCAGGCGCGCTGGTAGGCGGGGCTGAACCACGGGGAGATGATGCTGCCGCCGTCCAGCCCGGGGACCGGCAGGAAGTTGAGCACGCTCGCGGTCACCTGGAGGAAGGCGAGCAGGGCCAGAGCCGCCCAGAAGGCGCCGTGACTGTTGTCGGTGAGGGCGGCCTGGCCCAGGCCGGTCGGCACCACCTCGGGCGCCAGGC
This sequence comes from Actinoplanes sp. NPDC026670, assembly GCF_040638175.1. Taxonomy (NCBI): domain Bacteria; kingdom Bacillati; phylum Actinomycetota; class Actinomycetes; order Micromonosporales; family Micromonosporaceae; genus Actinoplanes; species Actinoplanes sp. NPDC026670. The sequence goes on along the minus strand of NZ_JBEZXU010000041.1, from coordinate 61,918 downwards.
CGAACAGGAACGGCGTCGCCACGATCACCGCGAGCAGCACGTTGGTGAGCGGGCCGGACGCGCTGATCAGCGAGTCCTTCACCTTGCTCTGGATGTACCGGTGGTCGATCCAGACGGCGCCGCCGGGCAGGCCGATGCCGCCGAGGATCACCACGATCACCGGCAGCACGATGGAGAGCAGCGGATGGGTGTACTTCAACGGGTTGAGCCGCAGGTAACCCCGCTCGGCGACGGTCAGGTCACCGGAGAAGTAGCCGGTCACGGCATGTGCGTACTCGTGCAGGCAGAGCGAGATCACCCAGCCCGAGATCACGAACAGGAACACGTCGAAGCCGACGTTGCCGAAATTCGTCCAGGTCATCACGCCTGTCACGACGAAGACCGCGACGATGCCGACGAAGACCGGGCTCGGCACGAAGGCGTTGCGCGGTGTACGGGTGTAGACCGGTTCGTACGTCACGGCAGCCCGCTCACTCCGCCGGGAGCAGGCTCATCTGGTAGTCGACCCGGTCGTCCTCGACGAGGATGACCGTGCTGACCCCGGCGGCCTGCAACTGCCGCCACTCCTGCCCGATCCAGGACTCGGCGTCGGCCTGACTGCTGAACGACTCGTCCGGGCCGTCGACCGTCTTGCCGTCGACGTCCTCGTACCGCCAACTCCACGGCATGCAGCCGCCCCCTCACGTCAGTACCTCGGTGGGCTTCCACCCTACGGGTTCCGGCTGTGCGACCCGGCTCTAAGGTACGGGGCATGTCCGAAGATCGGTGGAACACGGTTCTGGTGCTCGGTGGTATCCGCTCCGGCAAGTCCGGGTTCGCCGAGTCACTCATCTCCGGCGCCCCCTCGGTGCGATACGTGGCGACCGCTGTCGGCGGCGAGGACGACCCCGAGTGGCAGGCCCGGATCGAGGCGCACCAGCGGCGGCGCCCCCAGTCCTGGACGACCGAGGAGACCGGCGCCGACCCGGCCGCGCTCACCGGACTGCTGCGCCAGGCCGGGCCGGGCGAGACGGTGCTCGTCGACGACCTCGGCGGCTGGGTGGCGGCCGTGCTCAACCCGGCCCGGCAGCCCAACGACGACGAGGCCGACGTGGCGGCGCTGGCCGCGGCCGTCCGGGCCACCGCGGCGCGGGTGGTGCTGGTCAGCCCCGAGGTCGGGCTGTCGCTGGTGCCGGTCACACCGGTCGGGCGGGCGTTCGCCGACGCGCTGGGCGCCACCAACCAGGCGCTGGCCGAGGCGGTCGACGCGGTGGCGCTGGTGGTCGCCGGGCAGACCACCTGGCTGAAGGGCTCGGCCGAGCCGGTGCAGGCCCCACGGGTGGCCTCCCGTCCGATCGCGGTGCCGACCCCGGCCACCCCGGCGCCGCCGCCCCCGCCCCCGCCGCCGGTCACCGTGGTCGAGCCGGTGGCCGAGCCGGAGCCGGTCGCGGCGCCGGTCAGCGCGCTCAGCGGGGCCACCATGACGCTGCCGCTGGTGGCGTCCGGGCTCACCGAGATCAAGCCGGGCATGGACCTGCCGCTGCCGAGCGCCGACGCCGGGCCGGACGCGCGGGAGCGCCTGTCCGGGCTGGACCTGCCGGGCGGCGGGCTGGGCGCGCTCGGCGAGGCGATCGAGTTCGCGGCGGCCACCCAGAGCTCGGTCACCCCGCGCGCCTGGACGGGTGTCCGGGTGGTGGTGATCGGCGGGCGGCGTACCGGTGGGGCGGTGGCCGGCGCCGACACCGCCGACGTGGAACGCCGGATCGCCGAAGCCGAGCTGGGCGTCGGGCTGCTGGGCCGGCTGGCCGGTCCGGCCGGCGCCGACATCTCGGTGCTGCGCACCGCGGCCACCGGCGCGATGGAGGACGGCCCGGTCACCTCGGAGCGGGAGGTCGAGGCCGCGCTGCGGGACGGCTGGCGGCTCGCCGACAGCGCCGCCGACGCCGGCCGGGACGTGATCGTGCTCGCCGGCATCTCAGCCGGTGTCGAGGCGGCCGCGACCGCGGTGCTGGCCGCCACCACCGGCGCCGAGCCGGTCGCCACCCTGCCCCGGGTGCAGGTGCCCGGCGCCCGCTTCGACGACGCCGCCTGGATGGCTCGCTGCGCCGCGATCCGCGACGCGCTGCACCGGATCCGGCAGGAGCCGCGTGGCGCCGTCGACATCCTGCGGCAGGTCGGCGGCCTCGACGTGGCGGTCGCGACCGGCCTGCTGCTGGGCGCCGCCGCCCGTCGCATCCCGGTGCTGGTCGACGGCCCGCTCGGGATCGCCGCCGGGCTGGTCGCCCGTGACCTGGCCAGCCAGACCCGGCACTGGTGCCTGCTGCCCGAGGCGGGCACGCTGGCGCTGGTCAAGCAGGGCGCCGACGTGCTCGGGCTGACCCCGGTGCTCCAGGTCGGGCTGGACCTCGGCGAGGGCGCCAACGCGCTGACCGTGCTGCCGGTGCTGCGGACCGCGATCGGGCTGGCGGCGGCGCTGCCGGTGCACCCGGCGATGCTCGGCGAAGTCGGTGACGACGGCCTCGACGAGGACGACGAGGTGCCCGATGACGACGATGCCGATCTCGACGACGACGGCCCGGATCTGCCGTTCAACACCGCGGCGTTCAATGCGATCAGCCCGCGTACGGAGTGGGGTGCTTGACGGGCTACCGCCTGCGGTGCGCAATGTCTGACGGGCTGACGCCGGCGGTGCGGGGTGTTTGACGGGGTTCGCCTGGCGGTCACGACGCTGACCGTGCTGCCGGTGCGTGCCGGCCGGGTGGATCGGGCGGCCGCCGCGGTGGCGATGTCGGTGGCGCCGGTCGTGGGGGCGCTGCTGGGGCTGGCCCTGGCCGGGCTGCACACCGGTCTGCGGGCGGCCGGGTCGCCGGAGCTGGTCGCGGCCGGGCTGACCGTTGCGGCGGGTGCGCTGCTGACCCGTGGGCTGCATCTGGACGGGCTCGCGGACACGGTGGACGCGCTCGGGTCGTACCGCTCGGGCCCCGCCGCCCTGGAGATCATGAAGAAGCCGGACATCGGGCCGTTCGGCGTGGTGGCGCTCTGTGCCACGGTGCTCGTTCAGGCCGCTGCGGTGGCCGCCGCCGGGCCGTGGGCGATCGTGACGGCCTGGGCGGCCGGGCGGCTCGCGGTGAGCGCCGCCTGCCGCCGCGGGGTGCCGCCGGCCCGCCCGGAGGGGCTGGGCGCGATGGTGGCGTCCACGGTGCCGCTCTGGGCGGTGGCGGCGGGCGCGGCGTTCGTCGGTGCGATCGGGCTTGCCGCGGTTCCGGACCGCCCGTGGCAGGGGCCGGCCGCCGTCGCCGCGTCACTGTTCGCGGTGGTCCTGCTTCTCCGTCATGCGGTACGGCGATTCGGCGGCATCACCGGCGACGTGCTGGGGGCGTCCGTGGAGCTGGCCGTGACGCTCACCCTCGTGCTGGTGACCCTGTCCTGAACCCGGCTCGGTGCGAGCCGGCCGGAGGGCTGATTCAGCGGACGGACGGGGTCACGAAGGGCGGCTTCACCAGGCGGGCCTCGGTGCGGCGGCCACGGATGTCGATGGCGACCAGGTCACCGTCGGCCAGGGCGGCCGCGGTGTCGATCAAAGCCAGCGCGATGCCCACCTTACGGGTCGGCGAGAAGGTGCCACTGGTCGTCTCGCCGATCGGGTGCTCCCCCGCGTACACCCGCATGTGTCCTCGTGGGATGCCGCGGCCGGTGAGCTCCAGGCCGCGCAGTTGCCGGCGCGGACCGGCGGTCTTCTCGGCCTGAAGGGCCGTTCGTCCCCAGAAGGCGGGTTTGCCCCAGCCGACCGCCCACCCGGAACGCGCCTGCACCGGGCTGATGTCGAGGCTGAGGTCCTGGCCGTGCAGCGGATAGCCCATCTCGGTGCGCAGCGTGTCCCGGGCGCCGAGCCCGCACGGGCGCACCCCGGCGCCGATCACCGCGTCCCACACCGCGGGCGCGTCGTCCCACCCGACGACCAGTTCGTAGCCGTGCTCGCCGGTGTACCCGGTACGGCAGACGGTGAGCTCGGCGCCGCCGAACGACGCGGTGACGAACGACATGTAGCCGTGCCCGGCAGGCAGGCCGAGCTTGCCGAGGATCTCCGCCGACTGCGGGCCCTGGACGGCGAGGATCGCGTGGTCGCGGTGCTCGCCGGTGACGGTCAGGCCGGCCGGCGCGGCGGCGGCGAGCCGGCGGACGACCTCGGCGGTGTTCGCCGCGTTCGGGATCAGGAAGACGTGGTCGTCGCCGTGCAGGTAGGCGATCAGGTCGTCGACGACGCCGCCGGACTCGTCGCAGCACAGCGTGTACTGCGCCTGGCCGGGGGTGATCCGGCCGAGGTCGTTGGTCAGGCAGGAGTCGACGAAAGCGGCCGCCCCGGCGCCCCGGACACGGGCCTTGCCCAGGTGCGACACGTCGAAGACGCCGGCGGCCTCGCGGACCGCGGCGTGTTCTTTCAGGACGCCACCCCCGGCGTACTCCAGGGGCATGTCCCAGCCGCCGAACGCTGCGAACTTCGCGCCGAGGGTGACGTGGCGATCGTGCAGCGGAGACTGAAGCGGCGCGGAAGACATGAGACTCAACTTACCGGTGACCTTGGGCGGCATTAGAGTCGCGGGGACAACACCGTTTTCCCAATAGCCGGGAGCACGCCTACCGGCGCTGTTCCTGCCAAGACGTCCGGAGAGTCCGAGTGACCCAGCCCAGCCTCAGCCTGGTCGACACCGACCCGGCCGAATCGGCGGTCGATGCGATCGTCATCGGCCTGCACAGCCAGCCAGACGAGGCAGGCACCCTGTTGCCGGCCTCGGGCGCCGAGAGCATCACCGCCGCCTTCGACGGCAAGCTGATCTCGACGCTGGCTCTGCTCGGCGCGACCGGGGCCGCCGGTGAGGTGACCAAGCTGGCCACCCTCGGCACGATCGCCGCGCCGCTGCTGGTGGCGGTCGGCCTCGGCGCCGAGCCGGACGGCCCCGCCCCCGACCTGGAGACCCTGCGCCGCGGCGCCGGCGCGGCGGTCCGCGCCCTGGCCGGCAGCGCCACCGTGGTGCTGGCCCTGCCGGTGCCCGACGACGCGGACGCCCCGCCGGTGCTGCGCGCCGTGCTCGAGGGCGCCCTGCTCGGCGGCTACCGTTTCGCCGGTTACAAGACCAAGCCGCAGAAGGGACGCCGCGACCCGGTCGCCGAGCTGCGCCTGCACGTCGCGGACGCCTCCGACGAGGCGGCGGCGGCCGAGCTGCGCCGCGCCGAGGTGGTCGCCGCGGCGGTGCGACGGACCCGGGACTGGGTGAACACCCCGCCGAACGCGCTGCGCCCGGCCGACCTGGCCGACCAGGTGGCGGCGGCCGCCACCGAGGCCGGCCTCGGTGTCGAGGTGCTCGACTTCGACCAGCTCAAGGCCGGTGGGTACGGCGGCATCGTGGCGGTCGGGCAGGGCTCGGAGGCCCCGCCGCGGCTGGTGAAGCTGACCTACACGCCGGACGGCGTGACCGACCCGAAGCGGATCTCGCTGGTCGGCAAGGGCATCACCTTCGACACCGGTGGCGTCAGCATCAAACCGGCCGCCGGCATGTGGGAGATGAAGTCGGACATGGCCGGCGCGGCCGCCGTGGCTGCCACGCTGATCGCGATCGCCCAGCTCAAGCCGGGTGTCGCGGTCTCCGGTTACCTGGCCATCGCGGAGAACATGCCGTCCGGTTCGGCGTACCGGCCGGGTGACGTGATCACCATGTACGGCGGCAAGCGGGTCGAGGTGTTCAACACCGACGCCGAGGGCCGGATGGTGCTGGCCGACGCGATCGCCCGGGCCTGCGAGGACGGCACCGACTACCTGTTCGAGACGTCGACGCTGACCGGCGGGCAGGTGATCGCGCTGGGCAAGCGGATCGCCGGCCTGATGGGGTCGGACGAGGCGACCGCGCTGGTCGAGGCGGCCGGCAAGGCGGTCGGCGAGCCGGCCTGGCGGATGCCGCTGCCGGACGACGTGCGCAAGGGCATGGAGTCGGAGATCGCCGACATCTGCCAGACCAACGCGAACATGGACCGGGCCGGGCACATGCTCCAGGGCGGCGTGTTCCTGCGCGAGTTCGTGGCCGAGGGCGTGGAGTGGGCGCACATCGACATCGCGGGCCCCAGTTACCACACCGGTGAGGCGAACGGTTACTGGACGAAGGGTGGCACCGGCATCCCGGTCCGCACCTTCCTCCAGCTGGTCGACGAGCTCTCCTGACGCGGCGGGCGCCGCCCGGCTCAGACCGGGCGGCGCCGCTGCCGTTCGTTGTAGTCGCGCATCCGCTGTGGATAGCCGAGGAGTTTCACGTCGTAGATCGGCATGCTGAGCTGGTGTGCGAATTTCCACGCGACATCGGGCGAGCCGATTCGGCGACGGGTCCATTCACCGTCGTGTGCCACAAGCAACAGGGTGGTCTCGGTCACTGTCGTCTGTGGCTCGATGAAAGCCTCGACTCCCTGCTTCGACCGGAAGAATTGCGTAAGATGCTCCAGATCGGCCTGGTTGACCTGTCGGCCGCCGGGTCCGCTGGCCCGGGGACGCCGCCGAAACCAAGCCACTGCTCCTCCTCGCGTTCGATCCCGCAAGGGTACGTCGGACCGACGTGTCGTGGGGCACCTGACTGCATTGACCGGGTCGCGAAGTGACAAGATGTCGGTGACGGGACTGTGACCGTTTCCATTGTGTGACCCACACCGGAGACGATGCGACCACTGGAGTCAACGTGAGCCAGCCCAACGGCGGAACCTTCGACATCGTCATTCTCGGCGCCGGCAGTGGTGGCTATGCGGCCGCCCTGCGTGCCGCTCAGTTCGACCTCAAGGTCGCGCTGATCGACAAGGCCGAGCTCGGCGGCACCTGCCTGCACCGCGGGTGCATCCCCACGAAGGCCCTCCTGCACGCCGCGGAGATCGCCGACCAGACGCGTGAGAGCGAGCAGTTCGGCGTCAAGGCCGACCTCGTCGGCATCGACATGGCGGGCGTCAACGCGTACAAGGACGGGGTGGTCGGCCGTCTGTACAAGGGTCTGACCGGCCTGCTCGGGCACAACAAGAACATCACGATCGTCCAGGGCGAGGGCAAGCTCGTCAGCAAGGACACCGTCGAGGTCGCCGGCCAGCGCTACACCGGCCGTAACGTCATCCTCGCCACCGGCTCCTACTCGCGCTCGCTGCCCGGCCTCGAGGTCGACGGCAAGCGGGTGCTGACCAGCGAGCACGCGCTCAAGCTGGACCGGGTGCCGTCCTCGGCGATCGTGCTCGGCGGCGGCGTGATCGGCGTCGAGTTCGCCAGCGTGTGGAAGTCGTTCGGCGCCGACGTGACCATCATCGAGGCCCTCCCCCGCCTGGTCGCCGCGGAGGACGAGGAGATCTCGAAGCAGGTCGAGCGCGCCTTCCGCAAGCGGAAGATCAACTTCAAGGTCGGCAAGCCGTTCGAGAAGGTCGAGCACACCGACAACGGCGTCAAGGTCACCATCGCCGGCGGCGAGACCCTGGAGGCCGAGGTGCTGCTGGTCGCGGTCGGCCGCGGCCCGACCACCGCCAACCTGGGGTATGAGCAGCAGGGCATCACCCTCGACCGGGGCTTCGTGATCGTCGACGAGCGGCTGCGCACCGGTGTCGGCAACATCTACGCCGTCGGCGACATCGTCCCCGGTCTCCAGCTCGCGCACCGCGGCTTCCAGCAGGGCATCTTCGTGGCCGAGGAGATCGCCGGCAAGAAGCCCGCGGTCATCGACGAGGCGGGCATCCCGCGGGTCACCTACTCCGACCCGGAGGTCGCGTCGGTCGGCATCACCGAGGCGAAGGCCAAGGAGCAGTACGGCGCGGACAAGGTCTCGACGTACAACTACAACCTCGGCGGCAACGGCAAGAGCCAGATCCTCAAGACCGCGGGCTTCATCAAGCTGGTCCGGGTCAACGACGGCCCGGTCGTCGGGGTCCACATGGTCGGCGCCCGGGTCGGCGAGCTCGTCGGCGAGGCCCAGCTGATCACCAACTGGGAGGCCTTCCCCGAGGAGGTCGCCCAGCTCGTACACGCCCACCCGACGCAGAACGAGGCGCTGGGCGAGGCCTTCCTCGCGCTCGCGGGCAAGCCGCTGCACGCGCACAGCTGATCTGATCGTTCTTACGCTTTAGGGAGTTTGGGAAAAGATGCCGACATCGGTAACCATGCCGCGGCTGGGTGAGAGCGTCACCGAGGGAACCGTGACGCGCTGGCTCAAGCAGGAGGGCGAGCGCGTCGAGGCGGACGAGCCGCTGCTCGAGGTCTCCACCGACAAGGTCGACACGGAGATCCCGTCGCCCGCCGCGGGCATCCTCTCGCGGATCGTGGTCGGCGAGGACGAGACCGCGGAGGTCGGCAGCGAGCTGGCCGTCATCGCGGGTGACGGTGAGGACGCCGGTGCGGCCGCGCCCGCCCCGGCCCAGGAGCAGAAGACCGAGGCGGAGCCCGCCGCTCCGGTGGCCCCGTCGACCGAGAAGCCGGTCGAGGCGGAGGCCCCGGCCCCGCAGGCCGCCGCTCCGGCCGCCGGTGGCGAGGGCACCGAGGTGAAGCTGCCGGCGCTCGGCGAGAGCGTCACCGAGGGCACCATCACCCGCTGGCTGAAGGCCGTCGGCGACACCGTCGAGGCGGACGAGCCGCTGGTCGAGGTCTCCACCGACAAGGTCGACACGGAGCTGCCGTCTCCGGTCGCCGGCACCCTGCTGGAGATCAAGGTCGGCGAGGACGAGACCGCCGAGGTCGGCGCCGTGCTGGCGATCGTGGGCACCCCGGGCAGCGCCCCGGCGGCCGCTCCGGCGCCCGCTCCGGAGCCGGAGAAGCCCGCCGCGGCCCCCGCGCCGCAGCAGGCCGCCGCGCCCAAGGTGGAGAGCGCCCCGGCCCCGAAGATCGAGAGCGCCCCGGCGCCCAAGATCGAAAGCGCCCCCGCGCCCGCGCCCGCCCCGGCCGCGGTCCAGTCGAACGGGGCCGGCGACGCCGGTTACGTGACCCCGCTGGTCCGCAAGCTGGCCGCCGAGAAGGGCGTGGACCTGTCCAGCCTGACCGGCACCGGTGTGGGTGGCCGCATCCGCAAGCAGGACGTGATCGACGCCGCCGAGAAGGCCGCCGCGGCCAAGGCTCCGGCGCCGGCAGCCCAGGCCGAGAGGGCTGCCGCGCCGACCGAGAAGGCGGCGCCCAAGGCGGAGCCGAGCCCGCTGCGCGGACGCACCGAGAAGCTGACCCGGATCCGTGCCACGATCGCCCGCCGCATGGTGGAGTCGCTGCAGGTCTCCGCGCAGCTCACCACGGTGGTCGAGGTCGACGTGACCAAGATCGCCAACCTGCGGAACAAGGCGAAGGCCGACTTCCAGGCCAAGCACGGCGTGAAGCTGACCTTCCTGCCGTTCTTCGCGCTGGCCACGGTCGAGGCGCTGCAGCAGCACCCGGTGGTCAACTCGTCGATCGACGTCGAGGCGGGCACCGTGACCTACCACGGCGCCGAGCACCTCGGTATCGCGGTGGACGCGCCGAAGGGCCTGGTCGTCCCGGTCATCAAGGACGCCGGCGACCTCAACCTGGCCGGCCTGTCCAAGCGGATCGCGGACCTCGCGGACCGGACCCGCAACAACAAGATCGGGCCGGACGAGATCGGTGGCGGCACGTTCACGCTGACCAACACCGGCAGCCGGGGCGCGCTGTTCGACACGCCGATCATCAACCAGCCGCAGGTCGGCATCCTCGGTCTCGGCGCGGTCGTCAAGCGCCCGGTGATCGTGAACGACCCGGACCTGGGCGAGATCATCGTGCCGCGGTCGATGGTCTACCTGGCGCTCTCCTACGACCACCGGATCGTGGACGGCGCGGACGCCGCCCGCTTCCTGGGCACGCTCAAGGAGCGCCTGGAGGCCGGGCACTTCGAGGCGGACCTCGGCCTGTAGCGGTCATCACACCGGGGGGTGCGCCGTCACGGCGTACCCCCCGGTTTGTTTTGGATCGTGCGATTTTCGGGAAAGAATCACGTCATGCGCATCGTCATGGCCGGGGCGTCCGGATTCCTGGGCACACGGCTCGCCGAACGGCTGCGGCAGAGCGGCCACGACATCGTCCGGCTGGTCCGGCGGCCCGCCGAGCGCCCGGACGAGGCCACCTGGGATCCCGCCCAGGGGCGCCTGGACGTCACGGTGCTGGCCGGCGCGGACGCGGTGATCAATCTCTCCGGGGCGAACGTCGGCGACCGGCGGTGGACGGCCGCGTACAAGCGGGTGCTGCGGTCCAGCCGGATCGACACCACCGACACCCTGGCCCGGGCGATCAGCAAACTGCCGGACACGGATCGGCCACGCACGCTGCTCCAGGGCTCCGGGGTGGGGTGGTATGGCGACACCGGCGATCAGGCGGTCACCGAGGACGCGTCGGCCGGCACCACCTTCCTGGCCGACCTGTGCCGGGTGTGGGAGGCCGCGGCCCGGCCCGCCGAGGACGCCGGCGCCCGGGTGGTGCTGCTGCGCACGGCGCCGACGATCGACGCCGGTGGTTCGCTGATCAAGCCGCTGCTGCTGCCGTTCAAGCTGGGCGCGGGCGCCCGGATCGGCGGCGGGCGGCAGTGGATGGCCTGGATCGCGCTGGCCGACTGGCTGGCCGCGGCCGAGTTCCTGCTGGACCGGGCGGATGTCGCCGGGCCGGTCAACATGGTGTCGCCCAAGCCGGTGACCAACGCGGAGTTCACCCGTGACATGGCCCGGGTGCTGCGCCGGCCGGCCCTGTTGTCGGTGCCGGGGCCGGTGCTGGACCTGGTGATCGGCGAACTGGCCGGGGAGGCGCAACGTTCTCAGCGGGTGTTGCCGGGAGTGTTGAGCAATGCCGGATTCGAGTGGGCGTACCCCGATATGGTGGACGCCCTTGTGGCTGCTCTGCGCCCCGAACCGGCGGTGACCGGGTAAAGCGGCTCAGGGTTTCTTGCTAACCTGCGGCTGATGTCCGTCGTCGCCCCTGCCCCCGCCGAGTCCGCTGATCCGCCCGTCGAGCCTCCGGCGCTGCCTCGCGCCCGTCCTTGGCGTGCGCATCTGACGGTCGCCATGCTCGCTCTCAGCCTCGCCGTCTATGTGACGAACGGCCTGTGGCGCGCCCCGTATCAGAACGGCCTCTCCGACAACATCGGTGACCAGGCGTTCTTCGAGTGGTTGCTGGGCTACGGCGTCTACACGCTGGGGCACGGCTCGGATCCGTTCTTCACCGACCTGCTGAACGTGCCGTGGGGGGTGAACCTGGCGGCGAACACTTCGATCTCGGTCTACACGATCCTGTTCGCCCCATTGACCTACCTGGCCGGCCCTCAGGTCAGTTATGTGACAATCCTCACGTTGAACCTCGCCGGGTCCGCTTTCGCCTGGTATCTGTTCCTCAACCGCTGGCTGGTCCGCAGCCCGCTCGCGGCCGGGCTGGGCGGCATCTTCTGCGGCTTCGCGCCGGGTTTCATCTCGCACGCCAACGGCCACCTCAACTGGACGGCCGGCTGGGTCGCGCCGGTCGTGGTGTGGCAGGTGCTGCGGCTGCGGCAGCCGGGCCACTGGTTCCGTAACGGGCTGGTGCTGGGCCTGATGCTCGCGGCGTTCTTCACGATCGCCGCCGAGGGGCTCTTCTACACCGCGCTGGCCAGCGGCATCTTCATCATCACCTGGTCGCTGGCCAAGGCGGTGCGGACCGAGGTGAAAGCCGCGTTCACCACCGTGCTGCGTGCGCTCGGGGTGACCGCGGTGGTGGCCGGCGCGCTGCTGGCCTATCCGCTGTACATGCACTTCGCCGGCCCGCAGACGTTCTCCGGCACCGGGTTCAACCAGCGCTACTTCGCCGAGGACGCAGCCGCCTACCTGTCGTTCCCGAGCCGGTCACTGGCCGGGCTCTTCGGGTTCGGCTCCGACCTGGCCCCCAACCGGACCGAGGAGACGTCGTTCTTCGGTGTCCCGCTGGTGCTGCTGATCCTCGTGTCACTGGTGCTGGTCTGGCGCCGGGCCGACCCGGGCCGCCGGGCCACCCTGCGGGCGATCGTGCTGATCGGTCTCCTCTTCCTGGTGCTGTCGCTGGGCCCGCGGCTCAACTGGATGGACGCCGAGCAGCCGGTTCCGCTGCCGTACGCGTTGCTCGCCCACCTGCCGCTGTTCGACGCGGCGCTGCCGTTGCGCCTGGCGCTGGTGGTGGCCGTGGTCTTCGGCGTGGTGCTGGCGCTGATCGCCCAGGAGCTGCTGGACCGGCGGTTCTCGCCCACCGTGCAGACCGGGCTGACCGCGGCGATCGTGGTGGCGCTGCTGCCGATCCTCCCGCTGCCGGTGCGCCACCAGCAGCGGGCGCCCGAGCCCGACTTCATCGCCAACGGCACCTGGCAGCGGTACGTGTCGGACAACGGTGTGATCTCCGCCCTACCGTTCGCGCTGAACGTCACCGCCGACGGGCAGCGCTGGCAGGCGTACACGATGGCCCGCGGCGGCCCGCAGTTCCGGATCCCGGGCGGCTACTTCCTCGGCCCGATGAACCACACCGAGGCGGGCCGTAAGGAGATCGGCCGGATCGGCGCCCCCAATCTGCCGACCGACTGGCTGTTCACCCGTGCCGCGCTGTACGGCTACGTCACCGAGCTCAGCGACGGGGACCGGGCGCAGGCCCGCGCCGACTTCAAGTACTGGGGCGTCGAGGCGGTGTTCCTGCCCGAACAGATCACCGGTTCCGACCACATGACCCTGTTCCGTAACGCGGTTCTCGTGACGGCCACCGATCTGCTCGGCGAGCCGGAACGCGTCGACGACGTTCTGGTGTGGCGCATCCGTCCCGGCGTGGACCCGATCGACCGATGAATTCGGGGCTGGATAATCTCCGCGGCGTGACGATCGCCGCGCCCGCCCCGGAAACGGACCTGACGACCGCAACACCCGACGACGAGATCACGCCGGACGAGGCCGGTTCCCGCACCCGTAAGAAGCGCGCCTGGCCGGCCCACCTGCTGATGGCGGTGGTCTCGCTGGCCGCCGCCGTCTACGTGTGCCAGGGCCTGTGGGCCGCGCCGTACCGGAACGTGGTCGCTGAGAACGTCAGTGACCAGGGCCAGTTCGAGTGGATGCTGTCGTACGGCGTCTACATGCTCCAGCACCTGAGCAATCCGTTCTTCACCGACCTGCTGAACGCGCCTCGCGGCGTGAACCTGGCGATGAACACGTCGAGCACGTTCTACGCCATCGTGTTCGCGCCGGTCACCCACTTCGCCGGGCCGCAGGTCACGTTCGCGGCGATCATGACGCTCAACCTGGCCGGGTCCGCCTTCGTGTGGTACCTGTTCCTCCGCCGCTGGCTGGTGCGCAGCGGACTCGCGGCGGCGGTCGGCGGCCTGATCTTCGGGTTCAGCCCGGGTCTGGTCTCGCACGCCAACGGCCACCTCAACTGGACCTCCGGCTGGATGGTCGGGATCGTCGCGTACTGGGTGCTGAAACTGCCGGAGCGCGGCCACTGGCTACGCAACGGCATCGTCCTGGGCCTGCTGTGCACCATGGGCTTCTCGGTGGCCGCCGAGGCGCTGTTCTTCGCCGCTCAGGCCAGCGGCCTGTTCCTGTTCGTCTGGCTGCTGTCGCGGGCCGGGCTGCGGGAAGCGCGGACCGCGCTCAAGCCGGTGCTGCTGTCGCTGGGGGTGACCGCGGTGGTGGCCGGCGCGTTGCTGGCGTGGCCGCTGTACATGCACTTCGCCGGGCCACTGAAGTTCTCCGGCACCGGGTTCGGCATGAAGCAGTTCTCCGAGGACCTGGTCGCCTACGCGTCGTTCCCGCTCCAGTCGGTGGCCGGCAAGTTCGGGTGGGGCGCCGACCTCGCGCCGAACGCGACCGAGGCCACCTCGTTCCTGGGCGTGCCGCTGATCGTGCTGTTCTTCGTGGCGCTGGGGCTGCTCTGGCGACGGTCGGCCCCGGACCGGCGGGTCACGCTGCGCGCGCTGAGCATCGTGGCGATCGTCTTCTTCCTGCTCTCGCTCGGCCCGCGGCTCCAGTTCCTCGGCGAGGAGCACTCGAACATCCCGCTGCTGTACGCGCTGCTCACCGAGGTCCCGCTGTTCGACTCGGCGCTGCCGGTCCGCTACACGCTCGTCGTGGTCATCGTGTTCGCACTGGTCATCGCGATGCTGACGGACGAGTTGGTGCGCAGCCGGGACAGTCTGATCCGCAGCCGCGGCGCCCGGATCGCGTTCGGTGTGGCGATCGTCGCGGTGCTGGTCCCGATCGCCCCGCTGCCGCTGAAGACCATGGAGCGCTCGTCCGAGCCGGTCTTCTTCTCCAGCGGCCGCTGGGAGGACTACGTCTCGGTGAACGGGGTGATCACCTCCCTGCCGCTGTCCAGCGAGGTCGCGGTGGACGCGATGCGCTGGCAGGCGTACACGATGGCCCGTGGCGGCGACCGGCTGTTCAAGATCCCGGCCGGCTACTGGCTCGGCCCGCGCGACTACACCGAGGCCGGGCGGCACGACACCGGCCGGCTCGGCCCGCCGGAACGGCCGACCGCCAAGCTGTTCTACCGGGCCGCCAGGTGGGGCAACCGCCCGCAGCTGACCAACCTGGACCGGGCGCAGGCACGGATCGACTTCGCCTACTGGAAGATCGAGGCGATCTTCCTGCCCGCCGAGCTGACCGGCCCCAAGGGCAACCTGAACCGGGACGCGCTGCTCCAGGTGGCCACCGAGATGCTCGGCGAGCCGGAGCAGGTGGACGATGTGCTGGTGTGGCGTATCCGTCCCGGAGTGGACCCGGTCGATCAGTGGGAAGAGGGCTAGGCTTGCGGCCGTGACCTCTTCCGTCCTCACCGTTCTCCGTCCCGGCCTGGTCGACTACCTGGAGGCCTGGGAGGAGCAGAAGCGCCTGCACGAGGGTGTGGTGGCCGGCACTCAGCCGGACACGGTGTTGCTGCTGGAGCATCCGAGCGTCTTCACCGCCGGTAAGCGGACCGAGCCGGCCGACCGCCCGTTCGACGGCACCCCGGTGGTCGACGTCGATCGTGGCGGCCGGATCACGTGGCACGGGCCGGGCCAGATCGTCGGCTACCCGATCCTCAAGCTGCCGGACCCGGTGGACGTGGTGGCCTACGTCCGCCGGACCGAGCAGATGCTGATCGACGTGTGCGCCGAGTTCGGTGTGGTCGCCGAGCGGGTCGAGGGCCGCAGTGGCGCCTGGGTCCGGGCCACCGAGGGCGGGCTGGACCGCAAGATCGCGCAGATCGGGATCCGGGTGTCGCGCGGGGTGACCCTGCACGGGTTCGCGCTCAACTGTGACTGCGATCTGTCCAACTTCAATCGGTTCATTCCGTGCGGCATCCGTGACGCCGGCGTCACCTCGCTCAGCGCCGAGGTCGGCAGGCCGGTCCCGGTCGCCGAGGTCATGCCGGTCGTCGAGCGCCATCTCGCCACACTGATCTGATGGCCCTCTACCGCAACCCGCGCGACAAACGGGTCTTCGTCCCCCGGCCGAACGGCAGCATGATGCTCAATTTCGGTCATCCGATCGCCTGGGCCATCCTCATGTGCATGACCGTGATCCCGTTCGTGATCGTCGCGGTGGTCACCGTGGCGGTCCTCCTCTAGCAGCCGGAACCGCCGGCCGTCGCCCACCCATGGAATGACCGGCGCATTACCGGGCTGAGCGACGGCCGGCGGTCTCACGGTGACCACCGCATACGCCCGGCGGTCGCGCTGGAGGCCGGGAGCGGGCAGCCACCTCGCGGTGTGGCCACGGTGCTCTTCGTGGCCGTACCGTCAAAGAAGCCGCCAAACCTTGACCTGACCGCCGGTCTGCTGGCACGCGAGGTGTCGGCCGGTGCGGCGGCAGCCGCTCGGTGTGCTTCCCGGGAGGTGACCGCGGACCTGGCCGGCCGCCCATTCGACGACGCTGAGCCCGGGACCGTCGGGGCGGATCAGCAGGTCACCGGCGGGCAGGCCGTAACCGAGATCCCGCCGGGCGACGCCGGTCCCCGGGTCGATCAGCAGGGCCCGGCCGTCGGCGGTCCGGACGATGCCGCCCTCGCCGCCGATCCAGTTCCGGTTGTTCCAGACGACGTGGCCGTTCAGCAGCTCGATCGCGGACAGGCCGGGTCCACCCGAGACACACACCAGCGTGCCGCACGCCGTGATCGCGCGGGGCAGCAGCAGCGGAAGCGTCCATGTCCGCCGGCCGTCGATCATGGTCACTGTGCTGTCGCCGAGCAGATAGGCCCGGTCGTCGATGACCCGGACGGTGGGCGTGGACCCGGCGGCGGCCACCCGATCCGTGCTGTGCACCAGGTCACCGTTGTCCAGGGCGAGCGTGGTGGTGCTGGAATCGGTCACGGCCAGGAGATGCGCGGAGGTCGCGGCGATCGCGTGGGGCCGGGCGGAGAACGGCTGTTTCCAGCGGATCCGGTCCTGCTTCGGGTCGTAGAGGGCGAGCGTCCCGGCCGCGCCGTCCCAGAGTGCGATCCGGTCGCCGGCCGCCCGGGCCAGCGAATAGGTCCGCGGGTCGACCCGGTCCGCACCGGTCCGCACGTCGAGGATCCGGGTGTCGTCGTTGCCCGACACGACGAGCGCCGGGCCGATCTCGGTGAGCGCCGGAATCCCCGCGAACCAGTCGACGTCCCGCTGCCAGATCGCCGTCCCGGAGTCGAGCGACCAGGCGATGACCTCCAGCCGGCCGGTGGTCCGGGTGTGCGTGCTGTACAGGGTCGTGCCGGTGAGCAGCCACGTCCCGGACGGGCTCGCGGTCGCGGCGACCTGCGCCAGTTCGCGGACCCGCGGCATCGGCGCCGACGGTCCGAGCAGGAACGCCAGCAGCACCACGACCAGCGCCGCCGGCAACGCACGTGTCACCGGCGGCGCGGGCCGGGCCGGTGGGACGGCCCGGTCGAGATCGATCATCACTACGGCATTGTGCTGCCTACGGGGCGATCCGGTTCAAGTCGCGAGGGAAGGCGGTCGTCTCGCGCACGTTCGTGATTCCGGTCAGGCGGGCCACGAACCGTTCCAGGCCGATCGCCCAGCCACCGTGCGGAGGCATCCCGTAGCGGAATCCGTCCAGATAGCCCGCATACGGCTCCAGCGACTCACCGTTTCTGGTGAGGGCCGCCACATAGTCCTCGTAGCGGTGCAGCCGCTGCCCGCCGGTGACGATCTCCAGACCACGGAACAGCAGGTCGAAGCCGTTGGACCAGGTCGGGTCGGCCGGGTCCGGATGCGTGTAGAACGGCCGCTTCCGCATCGGGTAGCCGGTCACGAACACGAACTCCGAGCCGTACTCCCGCAGCGCCCACTCCCCCAGTGCCCGCTCGTGCGCCGGGGCGAGGTCGGGCTCGTCCTCGAGCGCGCCGGCGATCCGCAGCGCCTCACTGAAGTGGACCGCCGGGATCTCCCCCTTGATCGAGTTTTCCAGGATGCCGATCTCGCCGAGCATCCCCTCGAGCGTCAGCGTCAGCGCGGCCATCACGTCCCGGTGGTCGGTGATGAAACCCATCTCGGCGTCCAGCGACGTGTACTGCGCCAGGTGCCGCGCGGTGTCGCTCGGCTCGGCCCGGAACACCGGCCCCACCTCGTAGACCCGCTCGAACACCCCGACCATCAGCTGCTTGTAGAACTGCGGCGACTGCGCCAGATAGCCCGGCCGCCCGAAATAGTCGAGCTTGAACACGTTCGCCCCGGACTCGGTCGCCGACTCGACGATCTTCGGGGTGTGGATCTCGACGAACCGTTGCGCCTCCAGCGCCTCCCGGAAACCCTTGGTCGCGGCAGCCGCGACCCGCAGGCTCGCCGCCCGGCTCGGATGCCGAAGAGCGAGAGCAGCGTGGTCCAGCTGGGCGGGAAGCCCGGCGTTCAGCGTGGGTCGATGCATTTCAAACGGCAGCGGTACGGCTACCCGGCTCAGTTCGCGGAAGGAGGGACGTATCAGCTCCACTCCGTATGGCGCCTGCTCGTTGGCGGTGACCACAGCGGTCACCTCGACGACGCTCTCCTCGGTGAGCTGCTCCAGCTGCTCGCGTGCCGCCGGTTCGGTGACGACCACCTGACTGAACCCGGCGGCGTCCCGCACGATCAGGAACGCGACCGACTTGAGCAACCGGCGGCGGTGGATCCAGCCGGCGATGGTGACTTCCCGGCCCGGTTCTTGCGTGGCCAGTTCGGTGGAGAGGATGCGTTGCATGGCGGTTACCTCCTCTGGTGACTGCAACGCGGCCCCAGGGAGGTGCGGGCGAGCGGGATCCTCGCGGTACCACCGCACCTTCGCGCCCGTTGTGGGAAACGGGCGCCTCTTTGTCGTGCTGCGGCTCCGGGGTGTCTTCACGCTCCGGCGCGCGGGCCATCCTTCCCAGCTGCCGGGTGGCTCTCTCGGCCGGCGGATCGAAGCGTTACTCGGTCCCATCATCGCCGTGACGGGAACGCTAACAGTCACCGATGCGGCATTCTCCTGAATTATGGGTGACGGCCCTCACACGAATGGTCACGTGAGCCTCGTCGCCCCTGCGCTGTGCCCGGCCTGTGCGGGCGTATCTTCGGGGTGTGACTATTGCTCCCGAGGGCCGCCGCATGCTGCGCATCGAAGCGCGCAACGCCGAGACTCCCATCGAGCGGAAACCCCCGTGGATCAAGGTCAAGGCCAAGATGGGCCCTGAGTACACCGAGATGCGCGGCCGCGTCCAGAAGGAAGGCCTGCACACGGTCTGCCAGGAGGCCGGCTGTCCCAACATCTACGAGTGCTGGGAAGACCGCGAGGCCACCTTCCTCATCGGCGGTGACCAGTGCACCCGCCGCTGCGACTTCTGCCAGATCGACACCGGCAAGCCGGCCGAGTTCGACGCCGACGAGCCCCGCCGCGTCGGCGAGTCGGTCGCCACGATGGGCCTGCGCTACGCCACCGTCACCGGTGTGGCCCGCGACGACCTGCCCGACGGCGGCGCCTGGCTCTACGCGGAGACGGTCCGCCAGATCCACAAGCTGATGCCCGGCTGCGGCGTCGAGCTGCTGATCCCCGACTTCAACGCCGACCCGGCCCAGCTGGCCGAGGTCTTCGGCGCGACACCCGAGGTGCTCGCCCACAACCTGGAGACGGTGCCGCGCATCTTCAAGCGCATCCGCCCCGGCTTCCGCTACGAGCGCTCCCTCGACGTGATCACCCAGGCCCGCGCCGCCGGCCTGGTCACCAAGAGCAACCTGATCCTCGGCATGGGCGAGACCCGCGACGAGGTGTCGTCGGCTCTCCGCGACCTGCACGGCGCCGGCTGCGAGCTGATCACCATCACCCAGTATCTGCGGCCCACCCCGCGCCACCACCCGGTCGAGCGCTGGGTGAAGCCGGAGGAGTTCGTCGAGCTCCGCGAGGAGGCCGAGCAGATCGGTTTCGCCGGCGTGATGAGCGGCCCGCTGGTCCGTTCGTCCTACCGCGCGGGCCGTCTCTACAAGCAGGCCCTCGAAGCCCGAGGCTGACCCCTTCAACACATCGAGCCCCGCGCCGTGGCGGCGCGGGGCTCTCTGGTTTCACAGCTCTGGGCGGCTACTTCTTCTTTTTCGCCGCTTTCTTGTCCTTCTTGCCCTTCTTACCCTTCTTACCGTCGCCGCTGTCCTTGCCGCCCTTCTCGGACCCCCAACGGGCCTCGGCGACCTCCGGAACCAGCACCGGCGACAGAAGCTTCAAGAAGACCATGGCGAGGGGAGCGAGCCAGGCCCACCACGGCACCAGCGAGTCCGGCCCCACCAACATGCCGACGACGTCGTAACTCACCTCGACTGCGGTATCCATCATCTGCCTCCGGAGGACGAAACGCTCAGCTCAGGCAGGACGCCCTCCTGTGCTTCGGCCCCCAATATCGGACCCCCGCCGCCCGCCATTAGCTTTCCCCCGCCCCGCCCCCACGCCACCGTTCGGCCTCGGGTGGGTAGGTGCCCACTTCCGGTATCAGCGCCATCGGATCACCCCTCCGAAGGGCGTTCCGATCACTCCAGCGGCGACCGTCCGCCGACTGCCAACACTGGTTCCACATCCCCGAGACACCGGGCCACCCGGACCTGCCCGCTGAGCCGATCTTGCAAGACCCACACCTCCGAGGGCCCTGCACAAACCCGCGCTTCAGGGCCGACTTTGCACGAGCACCCATCTCCAGCCGACCTCACACAAGAACACACCCCAGGCCGACCCGGCACGAGAACACACCCCAGGCCGACCCGGCACGAGAACACACCCCAGGCCGACCCGGCACGAGAACACATCCCGGGACCGGTCTTGCACGAGCACGCGCCTCCGGCCGATCTCGCATGAAGACGCGTCTCCGGGCCGATCTTGCACGAGTTTGCACGTCAGGGCCGATCTTGCAGGTATCTCCATGCCCCGGCGGACATGCCCAGGCGGGAAACTCGTGCAAGATCCACGCCAGGATGTGGGCCTTGCGCGATGATCCACCCCAGGGAGACTTCTGCGAAGCCGCCTCAGCTTGAGAAGGACAGCCCTCAGGCGGATGGCATCGCCTCGCCCGTGACGCTTCCCTCGGCTCGGCGCCCGTGACGCCTCCCCCGTGCTCGGCGTCCAGGCCTAGCGTCTCGGCTCGGCACCCCGGCTTGGCGTCTCGGCCTAGCGTCTCGGCTCGGCACCCCGGCTTGGCGTCTCGGCCTAGCGTCTCGGCTCGGCACCCCGGCTTGGCGCCCGTGGCTCGCCGCTCGCCGGCCGCGGATCTTGCACGATTCTTCACCCTCGCGCCGATCTTGCAGCCTTCTCCGTGCCCCGACGGGAAGAAAGCTGCAAGGTCTCCCCGGCGCAGTAGACCTTGCACGACAAGACACGCCCAGACATGAATGAACGTGCAAGATCGCCATGAAGGTGGAGAATCGTGCAAGATCTACGCGGCCAGCCGGGGTTGAAACCTCTGCAAGAACGAGATTTCGCCTAGTTCCGGTCCCCCGCGCGACCAGCGCGACAGTCCGCAGGCAGGGCGCGACGTCATCGCCCGGCAGAGGGAGCGAGCTCGGATTCAGCGAAAG
This sequence comes from Actinoplanes sp. NPDC026670, assembly GCF_040638175.1. NCBI lineage: Bacteria > Bacillati > Actinomycetota > Actinomycetes > Micromonosporales > Micromonosporaceae > Actinoplanes > Actinoplanes sp. NPDC026670. The sequence continues at coordinate 40,961 of NZ_JBEZXU010000041.1, read as the reverse complement.
CCTTGGGGAAGCTTCCAGGACACGAAGAACCGTGAAAGATCGCCGCGGGCGAGCAAACTCGTGCAAGATCCCGAGGTGACGCGAAGGGGACACCGGAGCCTCACGGAACCACTCGAACCCCCGAACGCCGCATAACCCACCCGACCCCCGAAACCCGCATAACCCACCAAATCTGGCGCACTCCCGCGCCCAGGGCCAACCTGCAAGATCGGCGGTGCGGTGGGGGACCGGGGCCGCGGGTGGTTCCGGTGCCGTGCAGGCTGCCGACATTCGGCGTGGGTAGGCCTGGCTCGCGTGGGTTAGTCGCTGTCACCCCGCTGCGCGAAGTGGCCTCAATCGGGAGGAAGTAGGTCTACGTCCGAGTTAGGCGCTGCCGCTCTGCTGCACGAAGCGGCCCTGCTCGGGAGGAAGTAGGTCTACGTCCGAATTAGGCGCTGCCGCTCTGCTGCGCGAAGCGGCCCTGCTCGGGAAGGAAGCGGCCCTGCTCGGGGATGGAAGCGGCCCTGCTCGGGGAAGGAGGTAGGTCTACTTCCGAGTCAGGTGTCGAGGTAGCCGAGGCGGTGGGCTACAGCGGCGGCTTCGACGCGGTTGGTGACTGCCAGCTTGGCGATAATCCGGGAGACGTGGACGCTTGCTGTTTTCGGGGAGATGAAGAGGCGTTCGGCGATTCGGCCGTTGCTGTGGCCCTCGGCGACCAGGCGCAGGACCTCGCGTTCGCGGGCGGTCAGGACTTCCGGGCTTGCGGCGGGGACCGCGCGGTTTCGGATGCCCAGGCGGCGGGCCAGGACTTCGATGGCCTTGCACAGCGGCCTGGCTCCGAGGGCGGTCGCGAGGGTGGCGGCCTCGGTGAGAGCTGCGGTGGCGGCGGGGCGGTCGGCGGCGGAGGCCTCGGCCAGTGCGAGAAGCGCTCCGGCCAGCTGGTAGGGCTGCCCGTCCGCTCGCCAGGCCTCGACCGTCGCCTGCCAGCGTTCGGCGCCACCGTCCAGGATGGCGGCCAACTGGGCGGCGTAGGCACGCTCAGCGGGGTACCGCTGTGGCAGGAGGGTGGCCAGCGCCCGAATCGCACTCTCCAGGTCGCCGGCCGCAAGCGCAGCAACCGGCAGCGGCGAAGACTGCACGGTCTCGGCGGCCGGCGAGACCCGAGAGCCAGCGGCAGTAGAGGGCCAGGAAGCCCCCGGCACCGAGGGCGAAGGCGCAACAGCAGCCGCCGGCGCAGCCAAGCCGGCGTCGGCAACCACCGGAGCACCGGGGAGCGCACGGATCGCTGCGGAAGCCGGAGTGGGAGAAACCGCCGCAGAACCCCGGGTGGGAGGACCCACCACAGAACCCAAGGCGGGAGGAACCGCTACGGAACCCGAGGCGGAAGGAACCACCACAGAACCCAAGGTGGGAGAAACCGCCACAGAACCCAAGGCAGGAGGAACCACAACAGAACCCAAGGCAGGAGGAACCACAACAGAACCCAAGGCAGGAGGAACCACAACAGAACCCAAGGCGGGAGAAACCGCCACGGAACCCAAGGGGGAAGGAACCGCCACAGAAGCCGGGGTGGGAGGAACCACCACAGAACCCGACGCGGGAGAAAACGCCGCGGAAGCCGAGGCGGAAGGAACCGCCGCGGAACCCAGGCTGGACGGAACTACCACAGCGGCCCGGGTGGGAGAAGGTGCCGCGGAAGTCAGGGTGGGTGGGAGGGTGCGGGCCGCTGCGGTCAGGAGGGGCCAGGTGTAGCGGGGGCGGGTCGTGAGCGTGGTGTCCTGGAGGGCGGCTTCGGCTGCGGCGCCGGCGGCCACCGTGTCGCCGGCGGCCTGGGCGGCGACGATGCGCAACTCCAGGAGGCAGATGCGGGCCTCGTGGGTCAGGAACGTCTTGGCCAGGGACATCACCGCCTGCGTGACGATCTGGGTGGCGCCGTCGTGGCCGCGGGCCAGGCGCAGGCGGGCTCGGAGGCCCAGGCCGGGCAGGGCCAGGGTGCCGGGTGGGTCGTGGCGGGCGGCCTGGGCCAGGAGGGTGTCGGCCTCGTCCCAGCGGCCCAGGGCCATCAGCGCCTCGGCGTGGTTGGCCAGCAGGTAGACGCCTGTGGTGCGGCTGACGCCGACCCGGTCAGCCAGCGGGACGCCCTCGGCGGCGGCCGCTGCGGAGGCAGCGTAGTCACCCAGCTCGAACAGCGCGTCGGAGAGGTTGACCAGGGCGGCAGCCAGGTTGGGGACGTCACCGGCGGCTCGGCTGCGGTCGACCGAACGGCGCATCGTGGGCAGGCTCTCGGCCGCCGGGAGACGGCCGCTGCACACTTTGCTGTACGTGATCTCGGCCGCCGCCTGGGCGGCCTCGTCACCGAGCTCGGCGGCCGCGGTGAGCACCATCTGGGCGATCCGGTCGGCCTCGGGATCGTCGACTGCGGACAGGACGTAGACGACGTTGCTGAGCAGCTTGAGCCAGGTGTGGTCGCGGGGCACGCCGGTGAGCAGCCGGTACGCCTCACGGGCCTCGGCCGCGCCGTCGCTCTTGCCGGCGTTGCGCAGCAGCTTGGCGCGGCGGATCAGGAGCCGGGCGGCGCGGACCGGCTGGGTCTCGAAGTCGAGGTCGGCGAGGGTGACCCGGGTCAGGGTGAGGGCGCGCATGTGCTCGCCGGAGTCGATGGCGGCGAGCGCGGCCTCCTCCAGCAGGTCGAGGTGGCCGGCGCCGATGAGGGCGGCCGGGTCGGGCACCTGGTCCCACAGCTCGAGCATGCGGTCGAGGAGGCGGGCCCGCTCGGCGAACGCGTAGCGGCTGCCGGCGGCATCGGCGGCCCGGTGGGCGGCGACCAGGGCGCGGGCGTGGTCGCGGGCGGAGAACCAGTGGTGGGCGATCTCGGCGGGCGCCCGGTCGGCCTCGACGAGGTGTGGCTCGGACTCGATGGCCTGCGCGTAGCGGGCGTGCAGCCGGGCCCGCTCGCCGGGCAGCAGGTCGTCGTGGATCGCCTCGCGGACCAGGGCGTGCCGGAACTCGTAGCCCCCGGCGGGGTCGGCAACGATGAGCTGGGCGGCGATGGCGGCACGCAGCGCGGACTCCAGCGCCGTCTCATCGACATCGGCGAAGCCGGCACGGACAGAGCCGGCACCACCGAACCCGGCCCGGGCGGAGTCGACACCGTCGAACCCGGCGCGGGCGGAGTCGGCACCACCGAACCCGGCCCGGGCGGAGTCGACACCGTCGAAGCCGGCGCGGGCGGAGTCGGCACGGGCGGAGTCGACACCGGCGAAGTCCGCACGGGCAGAGCCGGCACCACCAAACCCGGCCCGGGCGGAGTCGACACCGCCGAAGTCCGCACGGGCGGACCCGGCGCCGCCGAAGCCGCCGCCGGCGGAATCGGAACGAGTGAAGCCGCCGCCGAGGGAATCGGAACGGGCGAAGTCGGCGCCGGCGACCCGGGTCAGTAGCTCGTGGCCGAACCGGGTGCCGCCGACCGCGGCCACCCGCAGCACCCGCTGGGCCGCGTCGGGCAGCTGGTCGGCGCGGGAGAGCAGCAGGTCGCGCAGGGTGTCGGGGATGTCGCCGCAGCGCGGGTCGGCGGAGGCGGCGAATTGCTCGATGAAGAACGGGATGCCCTGGGCGCGGCGGCTGATCGCGTCGACCGTGGGCTGGTCGGGCTCGGCGCCGAGCAGGTGGCCGAGCAGCTCGGCGGTGCCGTCGCGGTCGAGCCGGTCGAGGTCGTGGCGCTGGACGCCGCGAACCCGCTCCAGCTCGGCCAGGAACGGGCGCAGCGGGTGGCCGCGGTGCAGCTCGTCGGTGCGGTAGGTGGCGATCAGCAGCAACCGGGGCACGCGGGCCGAGCGGACCAGGAAGGCGATCAGGTCGCGGGTGGACCTGTCGGCCCAGTGCAGGTCCTCCACCACCAGGACCACCGGGCGCTCCTCGCCGAGCCTGGCGAAGAGCGCGCCGACCAGCTCGAACAGGTGGCCGCGGCGGGTCTCGCCGGGCTCGGCGGCCGGGCCCAGCTCGGGCAGCAGCCGGGCGAACTCGGCCTCCCGTCCGCCGAGGACGGCCCGGCCCTCGCGGCGGCACAGCTCGCGCAGCGCGGCCGCGAACGGCGCGAAGGGCAGACCCTCCTCGCCCAGCTCCAGGCACTGGCCGAGGAGGACACGGGCGTCGAGCGAGCGGCTGAACTCCTCGACGAGCCGGGTCTTGCCGACGCCCGCCTCGCCGCCGATCAGCACGGTGGCGGGCTCGTCGCCGCCGGCCCGTTTGAGGGCCTCGCGCAGCGCGGCCAGGTCAGGCTCACGCCCGACCAGGACCGTGCTGTGCACGCTCACCGTCATGAGATCGAGCATGCCACGCCCCTACGACACATTTTCCGCCCCGATCATGATGTGAGAGCCCGGCGCCAGGGAAAACGATCATGAGGTGAGGACCTGGCGCCGGAGAAGACGATCATGGGGTGGGAGTCCGGCGGCGGAAGAGCAGGCGCCGGAGAAGACGCGGCCGTTCGGACTGTTTCCGATGGACGACACGGTGCTCGCAGGCGTCCTGGAGCATGCCGTCGATGCGGAAACGGGCGAGCTGGGAGTGGGTGCCGGGGTCGCTGAAGGGAATCATGAGAGGGACTCTTCGCCCGAAGGCAGCCCCCAAGCATGGGGACACCGCCTCATCTCTCCCGGCGGCCCCTCCTTACTCACGACTCCTGAGGTCCCCGGGACGCCGTAAGGTACCTGAGCCCCACTACACTTCCGGGCATGGCAAAACCCCAGGAGAAGGTGTCGTTCGGCGAGCGCCTGAAGCAGATCGGCCAGGTGTTCTCGTTCACCGCCAAGCAGGACAAGTGGTTCGTCCCGCTGGTCGTCGGCGCGGTGGCGATCCCGGTCGCGATCACCGTGACGATCGTGCTCCTGACGGGTGGCTGGCTGTGGATCCCGGTCGGCATCCTGTTCACGCTGCTGGCCGTGCTGATCGTGCTCAATCTGCGGTCCAACACCGCGATGATGAACGTGGCGGAGGGCCAGCCCGGCGCCGCCGCCTCACTGATGGAGAACATGCGCGGCGACTGGCGGGTCCGCCCGGCCGCGAGCTCCACGACGCAATTCGACATGGTGCACGTGGTGATCGGCAAGCCGGGTGTGATCCTGCTCGCCGAGGGTGACCCGCAGCGGGTGCGCAACCTGCTCAGCCAGGAGAAGAAGCGGCTGGTCAAGGTGATCGGCAACGCCCCGATCTACGACTACGTGATCGGCTCCGAGGAGGGGCAGCTGTCGATCCGCAAGCTGCGTTCGACGATGCTGCGCCTGCCGCGCAACCTGACCGGCAAGGACGTCAACGCCCTGGACAAGCGGCTCGGCGCGCTGATGGCGCGGCCCCAGATGCCCAAGGGCGCGATCCCCAAGAACATGCGGCCGAGCAAGGGCGCGTTCCGGCAGCAGCGCCCCCGCTGATCAAAACCCCCTCTGGGGTACGGGGCGAGCGGCCCCGAAAAGCAGCAGCCCGTCCCGAGTACCGGGGCGGGCTGCCGTTGTCCTGTCGTGACGTGCATGTGTGGCCGTACCACCAAAAATGCCGGACCCCGGGAGTGACCTTTTATCGACAAGGGTCTCCATGATCGGCCCGGGGCGATAGCCTCGGGTCTACGCCGCTTTCCGGCGGTCCACGCCGGACAGTGACGCCGACCTGCACCCTGGGCACGAAGGAGTTCCGCTCGTGGTCAGCACCCTGGCGGTTCCGGGCACCTATCCGACCCTGCGCGATGCTCTCGAGGTGGCGCCCGACGGCGCCGTCGTCCTGCTGGCCCCGGGCACCTATCGGGAGCGGATCGACCTGGCCGGCCGCCGGCTGACCGTGCGGGCGTCGGGTGATCCGGGTTCGGCGGTGGTGGACGCGTCGGGTCTGGAGGGCCCGGCGCTGGCGGTGGCGTCGGGCGAGGTCGAGGTGGAGGGTCTGGCCCTGGTGTCGGACGACTATCCGGCGGTGGCGATCGGTGGCGGCCGGGTCCGGTTGCGGCGCTGTGAGCTGTCCGCGGGTTACGGCGCCGGCCTCCAGGCCGAGGGCGGCGCGACGGTGGACGCCGCGGAGGTGCGGGTGGTCGCCGGCCAGCACGGTTTCGTCTTCTCCGACGCGGGCGGCACGGTTGATTCGTGTGCGGTCAGCGGCGTCTCGGACGACGGGGTGATCGTGCGGCTCGGCGCGGATCCGGTGATCCGCGACACCCGGATCACCGACTGCGGTTACCGGGGTGTCTACGTCTACCAGTCGGGGCGGCCGCGGATCGAGCGCTGTGAGGTCGCCGGCGCCGGTGACGCGGGCATCGTGGCGGCCAACGGGAGTTCGGTGCGGATCGTCGAGACGTGGGTGCACCAGACGCACGGGCCGGGGATCGTGATCGGCGCCGGCTGCACGGCCGGGATCGAGCAGTGCCGGGTGGAGGAGACCGCTGATCCGCCGGTGCACGTCGACGCCCGGGCCACGGCGACGGTGACGGAGCTGCTGGGGGCTGCCGCGCAGGGCGCCGCCGACGTGGAGCGGCTGCTCACCGAGCTCGATTCGATGATCGGGCTGGCCGGGGTGAAGGCCGAGGTCCGGTCGCTGATCGACGAGATCCAGGTGAACGAGTGGCGGCGCGGCGCGGGCCTGTCGGTCGGCTCGGCCAGCCACCACCTGATCTTCACGGGCTCCCCGGGGACCGGGAAGACCACCGTGGCCCGCATCTACGGCCGGCTGCTGAAGGCGCTGGGGGTGCTGCCGGACGGGCAGTTCCGTGAGGTGTCCCGGCGTGACCTGGTCGGGCAGTACATCGGGCACACCGCGGAGAAGACGACGTCGGTGTTCGAGGACGCGATGGGCGGGGTGCTGTTCATCGACGAGGCGTACACACTGGCCCGGGCCGGTGGGGCGGCCGCCGACTTCGGCCAGGAGGCGATCGACACCCTGGTGAAGCTGATGGAGGACCACCGGGAGCAGGTCGCGGTGATCGTCGCCGGCTACACCCGGGAGATGTCCGATTTCCTGGACGCGAACTCGGGTCTGGCCTCCCGGTTCGCGAAGACCCTCGAATTCGAGAACTACGGCCCGGACGAACTGGTGATGATCGCCGACCGGATCGCCCGCAACGACGACTACGTGTTCGCCGACGGGCTGCCGGAGGCGCTGTGGGAGCACTTCGGACAGCTGGAGCGGGACCGTAACTTCGGCAACGCCCGGGAGGCCCGCCGGCTGCTGGAGGGCATGCGCAAGGCGCAGTCCGGCCGGCTGCGGGCGATGGGCCGGATGCCCAGCCGTGACGACCTTCGGACACTGATGCTCGCCGATCTGCGAGTGGCCACACGCTGAACCGACAGGGAGGTGAGACGTGCACCGTGGCGAAGGAACCACCTATCGGGCAGCGCCGGCGGTCCCGGTCCGCGCGGTGGCCCGGCGCGGGCATCTCGGATCGCTCAGCCTCGCGCAGATCCTCGTGGCCGAGGCGGTGCTGCTGGCGCTCGCGGCGTCGCTGGCCGCCACCCCGGTGGTGCTGCTGCTCGTCGGAGCCGGCTCGGCGGCCCTGCTGTTCGCCTTCTTCGCACGCCGGCAGAACCGCTGGTGGCTGGAGCACCGGCAGGTGGCCCGCGATCATCGCCGCCGTCGCGCCGCCCGGATCGATCCGCGGCCCGGCCCGGTGCTGGCCGCGCTGCGCACGATCGCGCCCGGCCTGACCGTGCACGAGGTGACGGCCGCCGACGGCACGGTCGGGGTGGCCCGGGACGAGGCCGGCTGGTTCAGCGTGGTGACGCTCGACCCGGCCGCCGCGCCGCTGCCGGTGGACACGCTGCTCGGCATCCTCGCCGGCACCGGGCAGCCGGGCCTGGTGATGGAGCTGGTCACGCACACGGTGCCGGCGCCGAGCCCGGACGTGCCGGCCGCCTCGCCGTCGGGGGTCTCCTACCGGCAGCTGGCCGATGCCACGGGCTCCGGGCCGGTCCCGTCCTACCGCGAGTCGTCGGTCAGCATCCGGGTCGACGCGCAGGCGCTGGCCGAGGCGCTGCTCGATCACACCGCCGATCCGGAGGCGGCGGCCACGCTCGTCGCCGGCCTGGCCCGCAAGGTGGTGACCAGTCTGCGGCGGCTCGGGGTGGCCGGCCGGCCGCTGGACGCGGACGGGCTGCTGGCGCTGCTGGCCCGGTCCTGTGACGTGGAGCCGTGGGCGCTCGCCGACGGCCCGGGGCTGGACGAGGCGTGGAACTTCTGGCGGTCGGCCCGGCTGGTGCACCGGACGTACTGGCTGCGCACCTGGCCGGCGTCGGCGACCGAGATCGGGTCGCTGTTCGGGTGGGCGTCGACCGCCCCGGCCGCGCTGACGAGTGTGGCGCTGGTGCTCGGGGCGTCGGGTGGCGAGGACGTGCCGGTGCGGGCGTTCATCAGGCTGGCCACCCGGCCCGACGCCGATCTGCGGGCGCTGGACCAGGTGCTGGTCGAGGGGGTCCGGCGGGTCGGCGGCGAGTTGCAGCCACTCGACGGGGAGCAGGGCCCGGCGGCGTACGCGACCGCCCCGACCGGGGGTGGCGCCGGATGAGCTACCCGATGCCGTACCCGGAGGAGCGCGCCGTCCAGCCGCAGCCGGCCCCGGTCGTGCAGCCGGTCCCGGCCCCGCCCGCGGTCGCCCGGGCCGCCGTGCCGATCGCCCGGGCGCCTGTCGCGCCCGCGGTGACGTCCGCTCCCCTGGCCACGCCGACCCCGCTGACCCGTCCGCCGGATGAGCCGGGCGGCCCGCCGTCGGGGCCGGACGGTGACCGGCCGCCGGACCGGACCGGGCCGTCCGGGCAGACGAGCCGGCTGCGGATCGGCTGGCACACCGTGCCGCGTTCCGGGTTGCGCCGGGTGACGGCGACTCCGCCGGCCCTGGCCGGGCTGCTGCTCGGCCGGGATCAGCAGCAGGTGCCGGTGCCGTTGCGGCTCTTCGCCCCGGATCCGGTTCGGGTGACCCTGGTCGGCGGGGTGTGGGCGGCCCAGCTGCTGATCTTCCGGGCGTTCTCGGCAGGGGTGCGGGTGGTCGTGGTGACGACCGAGCCACGGGCCTGGGCCGGTTTCGGCGAGCGGGCCACCGGCCAGCAGAACCGGCTCACCGTGGTGGCCACGGAACCGGGTGGGCCGGCCGGCGGGACCGCGCAGACCCCGCTGCTGACCGTCTACGACCTGGGTGTGACCGGCCCGATGACGAGCCCGCCACTGGGACCCTGGCACTCGCAGCTGACCATCCTGCGGCAGCTGGACCGGCCGGGCATGGCCGCGGTGCAGGAGGCCGGTCTGGTGGTGCTGCAACGGCTCGGCGGTGACGAGGCGGCCCTGGCCGCGGCGGCGCTGCGACTGCGGCCGCAGAACGGGCAGCTCCTCCAGCAGATGAACGACGACATGATGGCGCTGATCGGCGACGGCGACGACCGCTATCTGTTCCTGCATCAGACCGGTATCGAGCAGCAGTACCTGGGGCCACCCCGCCGATAGACGGGGCCGGCCGCGGTCACCGGGTGGGCGGGGACCAGGCCAGCTGCACCAGCCGCGCCCCGTGCTTGCGGGTGACCATCCAGGCCCGCCCCGGCGGCAGCGGCTGCGGCTTGAGGTTGCCGAAGATCGGGCCCTCCTCCCGCTGGCCGGACATCATGATCCCGGGTGACGCCAGCTCCCGGATCCGGCCGATCACCGGGTCGAACAGGGCCCGCCCGGCCCCGCCGATCCGCCTGGTGATCACCACGTGCAGGCCGATGTCACGGGCCTGCGGCAGGAACTCCAGCAACGGCGTCAACGGGTTCGGGGTGGCCGACGCGATCAGGTCGAAGTCGTCGACCAGCACGTACAGCTCGGGGCCCTTCCACCAGCTGCGGTTGCTGAGCATCTCCGGGGTGACGTCCGGCCCGGGCAGCCGCTCCCGCATCGCCACCGCCACCTGGTTGATCAGGTCCGCGGTGACCTGGTGCGACGTGCCGTACCCGATGGTCTTCTCCGGTGGGACACAACCGAGCAGGCTGCGCCGCAGGTCGACGAGAAGCAGCCGGGCCTCGGACGGGCTGTGCGCGGCCGCGATCGACCGGGCCAGACTGCGCAGGAACGAGCTCTTGCCGCTCTCCACGTCACCGAAGAGCAGCGCGTGCGGCTCGGCGTCGAAATCCAGGGCGACCGGCTGCAGGTCGGCCTCGGCGATCCCGATCGGCACCAGCGCGCCCCGGGCCGGGGGCAGCGCCTCGAACGGCAGCTCGGCCGGAAGCAGCCGGACCGCCGGGGCCGGGGCCGTCGTCCACTGTGCGGAGACGTCACGGACCAGGTCGGCGACCGCCTCGGCGAGATCGTCGACACGCTGCTCCCGGTCGATCCGGGGCAGCGCGGCCAGGAAGTGGAAGCCGTCCGGGGTGAGGCCGCGGCCGGGCGCGTCCTCCGGCACGTTCACCGCCTCCCGCCGGTTGATCACCGAGTCGGCGGCCTCGCCGAGACGCAGCTCGATCCGGGTGCCGAAGACGTCCCGGATCTGCGGGCGCACGTCCATCCACCGGTTCGTGGCGGCCAGCACGTGGATGCCGAACCCCAGGCCGCGGTTGGCCAGCTCGTGCACCGTCGCCTCGAGGTCCTCGAACTCGGTGCGCAGCGTCGACCAGCCGTCCACCACCAGGAACACGTCGCCGAACGCGTCCTCGGCGAACCGGCCCTGCGACCGGGCCCGCCGGTACGCCGCCGCGCCCTCCACGTTCTCGGCGGCGAACAGCTCCTCCCGTGCCCGCATCAGCCCGTGCAGCTCGGCGATGGTGCGCCGCACCTTGTCCACGTCGCGCCTGGTCGCCACCCCGCCGACGTGCGGCAGGTCGGCGAGCGCGCTGAGCGGCCCGCCACCGAAGTCGAGGCCGTAGAACTGCGCCTCCCGCGGCGTGTGCGTCAGGGCCAGGCTGACGACGAGGGCACGCAGCAGGTTCGACTTCCCCGACTGGGCCGCGCCGACGATCATCACGTTGCCGGCCGCGCCGGACAGGTCCAGCCACATCGGGTCGCGCCGCTGGTCGTACGGCTTGTCGATGATCCCGCCGAGCGCGTGCAGCGAGCCGTACCGGTCTTCGGCGTCGACGGTCCGGCCCCGGCCCTCGACGGTGATCACCGGTGGGAGCATCTGCCCGAGCGTGGACGCCTTGTCCAGCGGCGGCAGCCACACCTCGTGGGCGGGCGCGCCCTTGCCCTCCATCTGCCGGACCAGCACCTCGATCAGGGTGTCCCCGACGGCGTTCTCCTCCACCGGGGCAGCGTCCTCCTCTGGCGAGGGAAGGATCGGCGCCACGTAGAAGGTGGAGAAGTCCCGGATCGGGTTCCCCCCACGGCTGCCCGCGCCGGGCAGGTCGCCGCTCTGCCGGACCGCCCCGGAGACGTACGCCGCCTTCAACCGGATCAGCCCGTCGGTGCCGGTCCGCAGATAGCCGTGCCCGGGCGACCGGGGCAGCTCGTAGGCGTCCGGCACCCCGAGCACGGCCCGGCTCTCCATCGACGAGAAGGTCCGCAGGCCGATCCGGTACGACAGGTGCGACTCCAGCCCGCGCAGCCGCCCCTCCTCGAGTTTCTGCGAGGCCAGCAGCAGATGGATGCCGAGCGACCGGCCCACCCGTCCGATCTGGACGAACATGTCGATGAAGTCCGGCCGGGCGCTGAGCAGCTCGGAGAACTCGTCGACGATGAACAGCAGACTGGGCAGCGGGGCCAGCGGCACCCCGGCCGACCGGGCCCGCTCGTAGTCGCGCTGGGACGCGTAGTTGCCGGCCTTGCGCAGCAGCTCCTGCCGCCGGGTCAGCTCGCCCTGGATGGCGCCGAGCATCCGGTCGACCAGCGGCAGCTCGTCCTCCAGGTTGGTGATCATCGCGGCGGTGTGCGGCAGCCGGTCCAGTGAGGCGAACGTGGCGCCGCCCTTGAAGTCGACCAGCAGCAGGTTGAGGATCTCCGGGCTGTGCGTCATGGCCAGCGCCAGCACCAGCGTGCGCAGCAGCTCCGACTTGCCCGAGCCGGTCGCGCCGACGAGCAGGCCGTGCGGGCCCATCCCGTCCTGCGCGGACTCCTTCAGATCCAGCTCGACCGGGCGGCCGTCGGCGCCGACCCCGATCGGCACCCGCAGCCGGTCCCGGTTGGGCCGGCTCGCCCACAACTCGTTCAGATCGATGCCGTACGGATCCTCCTGCTCCAGCAACTCGGCCAGCCCGGTGTCCTGGGAGACGGCCGGCGCGTCCGCCTGCGAGGCCGCCGACAGCCGCAACGGCGCCAGCTCCCGGGCCAGCACCTCGGCCTCGGCCAGGCTCAGCACGTCGGCCCGGCCGACCTCGGTCGGACCGTCCATGGTGGTGCCGGTGACCGTGCCGTCGGCGGCGATCTCCAGCACCACCGAGCTGTCGTCGAGCAGCCGCGGCGGCGGCACCGACAGGTCGACGATGGTGACCCCGGCGACGCCGCCCTCGGTCATCAGATGGTCGGAGCCGGCCGTCGAACCGCCGTCGATGATCACCATGACGTGCGGGCCGCCGCCTGGTGCGCCGGCCGGGTCGAACCGGGACCGGTTGACCAGCACGTCGTCGAGCATCGCCTCCAGCGCCGGGACGCTCGGCGCGACCAGGCGCACCGGCCCGATCGCGTCGGTCTTGCCCGGGTGCTGGGTGTGCGGCAGCCATTTCACCCACTCCCACCGGGCCCGCTCGTGATCCGGCACGCAGACGCCGATGCGCAGGTCGTCGGGGGCGTGGAAGGTGACCATCTGGGCCAGCAGAGCCCGGACGAAGTCGTGGGTGCGGGGGTCGGCGCCGCGCACGTAGATGTGCGAGAAGTCGCGCAGCGCCACCGACACCGGCAGGTCCGGCACCACCGAGTAGGTGTTGAGGAACCGGCGCAGCGCCATCGTGCACAGTGGCTCCAGCTCGTCGACCGGGCGGGTCTGCGGCGGGACCAGCCGGGTGGCCACCTCCTGCGGGCCGACCGCGATCCGGACCACGGTGAAGTCGGCGTCCCCACGGCGGCGCTCCCACAGCCGGCCGCTGTCGGTGAACGTCCAGAGTGTCTCCGGGTCGGGGTTGCGGTAGTAGAGCGACTCGCGCTGCTGCCGGATCGTGTTGCGCACCTGGGCACGCAGCTGGGAGAGGTGACGCAGGTACTGCCGGCGTGCCTCGATCATCTCGCGTTTGCCGGGGCCGGAGGTGTTGGTCAGCATCATCGCGAACATGCCGAGGATGGACACCCCATACATCGCTCCGGCCACATAGGTGATCGGGCCGCCCCGCTGGGCGCCCATCATCAGGCCCATCGCCGCCGCGCCCGCGCCCATCGGCAGGATCATCAGCATCCGGCTCCAGCCCTTGCCCTGCGGCGGCGGGATCTCCGGCGGCGGGTCGAGCGGGACCTCGCCGGACGGCATCACGGGCGCGGGCCGGCGCGGTGGCCGCTTGATGATCGTTACTGTCACTCTGGGCTCCCCGCGTGTGACGTAGCGACATCATCCTATCCGTGATCGGTGTCCGATCCTGCTACGTTGTCCACTGTGAGCGCACCCGCAGCGAGCGGGCCCTCGCTGGCCCGGGTGACCATCGCGGCGCCGACCCGCCGTCTCGATCTCGCCCTGCCCGACAACATGCTCGTCGCCGAGTTGCTGCCGCATCTGCTGCGGCACGCCGAGGGCGCGCTGGGCGAACCGGCCGAACGGCACGGTGGCTGGGTGCTGCGCCGGGCCACCGGCACCACCCTGGAGCCGGGCCGCAACCTCGCCTCGCAGGGTGTCCGCGACGGTGAGCTGCTGCACCTCGACCCGGCCCGGGAGGACTGGCCCGAGCTGGCGTACGACGACGTGGTCGAGGTGATCGCGAGCGGTTCCCGGCGGGCCGGCCGCACCTGGAGCCCGGCCGCCACCAGGCGCTGCGGCCTGGCCGTCACCGCCGGCGCGTTGCTGCTCGGCCTGGCCGGGCTGGCCGCCACCGGCCCCGGCTGGGTGGTTCCCGGGGTGATCGCGCTGATCGTCTCGCTGGCCTGCGCGGTGCTCGGCATCCTGCTGTCACGGGCGTTCAAGGACGCGAACGCGGGCGGGGTGATCGCGGCGAGCGGGTTGCCGTACGCGTTCCTGGGCGGCGCCTGGCTGCTCACCGAACCGGGCGGCGGATTCCTCGCGGTCGGCGCCCCGGGCCTGGTCCTCGGCTCGTCGGCGCTGCTGGTGATCAGTGTGCTCGGGCACGCCGGGGTGGCCGGGCTGACCAGGCTCTTCGTGGCCGGCATCGCGGCCGCCCTGACCGGCCTGCTCGCGGCCACCCTGGTGTTCGCCGGGGTGACCGCCGAGGGCGCGGCCGCGGTGGCGCTGACCACGGCGATCGGGCTGCTCCCGGCCTATCCGGTGCTGGCCGGCTGGATCGGCCGGCTGCCCTTCCCGGACCTGCCGAACCGGGCCGAGGACATCCTCAAGGACCAGCAGACGCCGCGCCGGGCCGACGTGTTCGCGGCGGTGGTGCGGGCGTCCGAGGTGCTGTCCGGGTTCATCCTGTCGGCGGCGCTGTGCAGCATCGTGGTGATGACCTGGCTGGCGCTGTCCGGGCCGGACACGGCGGCGGTGCTGCTGATGGTCGCGGCGATCGCCGCGCTCCTGCTGCGGGCGCGGCTGCTGCCCACCCCGCAGCAGCGGGTGCCGCTGCTGACCGCGGGCCTGCTCGGCCTGGCCGGGCTGGGGGTCGGCCCGGTCGTCACCGGCGCCGTGTCCGGGGTGGTGCTGGTCGCGCTGGCCGCGGCGGTGATCGCGGTGGCCCTGCCGTCGGCGCTGATCTACAGCCGGAAGGCCCCCTCGCCGTACCTGGGCCGGGCCGGCGACATCCTCGACATCGTCGCGATCATGGCGCTGATCCCGCTGGCCTGCGCGGTGGCGGGCGTCTTCGACGGCGTCCGCGGCCTGTTCGCCTCGGTCGGCGGGTGACCCGGCGATGATCTCCCGCCGCGACCAGTTGCAGTCGTACCAGTTCATGAACCAGCGGGTGATCTCGGCGTTCGTGATGCGGGAGACCGACCCGGCCCAGTCGCCGCTGCGCCGCGGCATCGGCGCCCTGTTCGGCGGCCTGATGGTGGCGGTGCTGGTGGCCGCCGGGTTCGGCATCTACGGCCTGCTCACCCGGACCGGCGCCGACCAGTGGCAGAAGGACGGCTCGGTCGTCGTCGAACGGGAGACCGGCGCCAGCTTCGTCTACCTGCGCAGCCGTCTCAACCCGGCGCTCAACTTCACGTCGGCGAAACTGGCGTCCGGCCGCCCCAACCCGCCGGTGTTCCGGATCGCCGCGAAATCGCTGGCCGGCACCCCGCGCGGTGTGACCATCGGCATCGCGGGCGCGCCGGCCTCCCTGCCGGACGCGTCCGCCCAGGCCGGCCTGCCGTGGGCGATGTGCGCGATCCCCGGCAACCGTCCACAGTCGATCCTGCTGGTCGGCGCCACCGGCCCGGCCGGCGCCGCACTGGCCGACCGCGCGCTGCTGGTGACCGACGGCGCCGCCACCCACCTGATCTGGCAGGGCCGCAAACACCGCATCCCGGACCGCACCACGGTGGTGGCCCTGTTCGGCAACCAGTCACCCGTCCAGTTCGGCGCCGCCTGGCTGAACGCCCTTCCGTCCGGCGCCGACATCGCCCCGCTGACCGTCCGCGATCTCGGCGACCCGTCGGACGCGGCTCCCGGCTTCGACATCGGCGACATCCTGGTCACCGACACCGGAAGCGGCCGCCAGTTCAACCTGATCCTCGACGACGGCCGGGCCCCGATCACCGCGGTCCAGCAGGTGGTCCTGAGCGCCTCCCCCGATTTCGGCGAACCCCGCAAAATCAACGTCGGCCAGCTCACCGACATCCCGGAGAGCCGCTCCCGGAACGCCGACGACACGACCGTCCGGGGCCCCGATCAGGTCCCCCGCCTGGCCGCGGTGCCCGGCGACGAATCCGCGTGCGCGATCACCCGGGACGCGGCGAAACCACCTGACGTCACGGTCGGCGGCCCGGCCACGGCCTACAACGCCGCCATCCCCACCACCGGAACCGACGACTCCGGCCGCCCTCTGGCCGACCGCATCCAGGTGACGGGCGGCCGTTTCGCCCTGGTCCGCGTACCCGGATCCGGCTCCTTCACCCTGGTCACCGACGTGGGCCTACGCCATCCCATCCCCAACCAGGACGCCCTCGCCAGCCTCGGCTACCCCCCTGCCCTGGCCGCCGAAATCCCCACCGCCTTGATCAACTCGATCCCCACGGGCGTCACCCTGGACCCGGCGGCAGCCCTTCTCCCACCCCAAAACCCCTGATTCGGTACGAACCACACCTCCCGTCAGACCACTCCGCCCCGCCGGCCCACGCGACGCCGGCGGCCCCTCCCGGCCGACCACGCGCCCGCCGGGCGGCGATTCCCGCCCTCACCAAAACCCCCACCACCCAACCGCAATGCCGCGCGATCAAGGCGCTCCAGGTTCCGCCAGCCCTCGCCGACAGCAACAATTCGCGTGGTGACCTGCGGCCCGATTCGAGCCGCAGGTGTCCACGCGGGCTGCCCGCCTCGGCGGCGTGGTGACCCGTGGCCCGATTCGAGCCGCAAGCCGGTCCGTGACCGGGGCGCCGGCGGGTTTCGGTCGAGGTGGGACTCGGGTGGCGGCTGATCGGAGTGGAGTGGATCAGTGGCGGCGGGGCGGGGTGTCCAGGAGCATCACCGGAGGGCCGGGTTCCAGGGGCTCGGGAGCGGGCGCCGGGACGGGGGTCAGGCCCGGGCGCCACGTCCGGCGGCGGCTTCGGCGGATGGCGGCCGCTACCAGCAACAAGGTCAGCACCAGGAGGGCCGCCACCACGGCCGTGTTCATCGCGACGGCTCGGCGGAACAATTCTGAGCTGTCGTCCGGAAGTGGGGCCGGGTCCAAAGCTGGGAGTCTGCGGGCGTTCGTGTCCACCACCTGGGCGGTCAGCGCCGCGTACGGGCTCACCACTCCGGCTCCGAAGGCCGGGCCGGCCGGGGCGGGACTCGCGGTGGCGATCAGGCGGCGGGTCACCTCGGCCGGGGGCATGCCGGGGTCGTCGGCTCGGAGCAGGGCTGCTGTCGCGCCCACGAAGCCGGCGGCTATCGCGGTGCCGGAGGACTCGACGACACCCCGGCCGGTCTGGAGTGTGGGTACCGCCACTCCGGGGGCGACCAGATCGACGTACTTCCCGAATTGCGATTTCGGTGAGATCTGCCCGTTCTGGTCGATGGCGCCGACGCCGATCACTCCCGGATAGGAGGCGGGGTACGGGGCCGGGTTGCCGTCGTCCCGGGCGCCCAGGTCCCCGGCCGCGGCCACGATGACCACGTCCTGGGCCAGGGCGGTCTCGACAGCCGACTCCAGGGCCGGGTCGTCCTGGTAGACGGGGGCGGCCACGACCACCACGTCGGCGTCGTCCTGTACCGCGGTGAGGATTCCGCGGGCCAGGGTGCCGGCGGTGGGTTCGGAGCCGGCCGGATCGTCGGGCATCACCCGGACCGGCAGGATCGTGGCCCCCGGGGCGAGGCCCGCCGCGTCGCTGTCGCCGCCGTCGGGACGGCCGCTGATGGTTCCGGCCACCTGGGTTCCGGTCCCGGTGCAGTCCTGGTCGGCGCCGCCGGCGTTGTCCACCGTGTCGGCGCCGGTCAGCACCCGGTCGTCGAGTTGCGGCTGGCCACGGTCGACGCCCGTGGAGAGGACCGCGACCCGGGTCGCGTCGCCGTCCTGCAGGGCCCGGACCGCGTCGGCCTGCAACATCACGCGAGCCCACGACCCGTTGACCCGGTCCTCACCGGGCTGCGCACAGTTCTGCCCGGGCGCCCCGAAACCCGGCGCGGCGACCGCAACCGAAACCGGCGCCCCGAAACCCGGCGCGGCGATCGCAACCGAAGCCGGCGCGGCGAAAGCGGGCGGGGAGACCGCGGCCGGCACGGGAAGGAGGGCGCCGGCGATCGCGGTCAGGGTGGCGGCGGAAAACCGGACGACCAGAGACCGGACGACCATCGACCGGAGGGGCCTGGCCGGGGAATTCGTCGCGGTTCTCATGGCATGAATCCTCCGACACCGGAAGCAGCACCGGAAGCGGCGTCAGCCGGCCCCGGAGAATCGATCTCGTGCACCTTCTGAAATTCGGGGAAATGCCATTGATCATCGACATGGATCGACCGCCGGTCGAATTCCGGCGGCCGATCGACGGTACGGATCAGAATGGTCACATGTTGGCGGCGATCTGCGCGTCCACCTGCTGCATCCGCTCGGCCGAGGCGCCGAGTTTGACGCCGACCATCGCGAGTGCCTGCTTGATCTCGGTGGCGCCCTGGTTCCACTTCTGCCGGGCCTCGTCGCAGGCGGTGCCGGCGGCGCCGGTCCAGTCCTGGGCGAAGAGCTGGGTGAAGGCCGTGTACAGGTCGTTGAGCTGCTGGTCCATCTGACCCTGGAAGGAGTTGATGGAGGCCGAGGTCTCGGCGATCTGTCCGAAGTTGTAGGTGATGTTCATGGTCTGGTCTCCGATTCCGGGTCAGCCGCGAAGGGCGCTGAGAACGGCACTGTCGGCCCCGCCGGCGGCGGCGCCACGGATGGCCTGCGCGGCCTCGTCGTCGTTGACGCCGTACGTCTGCGAGGCGGACGACATCTTGCCGCCGAGCTCGTCCAGCGCTTGCATGATCTTGGCGAGGCCATCGTTGAGCTGCGCCGAGACGTCCTGGAGGGCGTTGTTCGCGGTTCCGGCGAAGGCGCCGCCGCTGAGTCCCTGGATCTGGCCGAGCAGCTGGGTCATGCCCCGCGAGATGTTCTGACCGGTGTCGGAGCACCGGGTGGCCATGGTGTTGAGCTGTTCCTGTGTGGCATGGACCTGACCCATGCCCGGCGTTCCTGCCACGATCTCTCCCCGATTCTCGTATCAGGCGTTCCGGTTCGGTCCGCCAGTGGGTTATGCCTCTCCGTACACCACCCGCCCGGAGTCGGTTCGAAGCTTTTTCAAAGAATCTCGTCGAACCTGATCCGGGATGCGCGCGTACTCTCCAGCGTCACCAGAATCAATTGATCAATTGCGGTGACATTCGGACGGGGAGAGGTGTGATGGCCGCAGACAATCCCTACGCGGAGCAGACCGCGAAGAACACGAGCACGCCGTGGCTGGGCGGCGGCCCGGCGGTCGACGTCGACCTGGACGGGCTCCGTGCCTATGCGGCCTCCCTGGCGAACCAGCAGGCCGACATCGCCTCCCGCGGGGTGTATCTCCAGCCGCTCGGTGAGATCCCGGGTCAGGCGTTCACCGGCGAGGTGCTCGGCGAGGCGGACGCGGTCCGGGCCCGGCTCGTGGCGAACGCCGGCGAGCTGACCGTCTACCTGCAGAAGCTGGCCGAGTCGGTGGGCAACATCGGCAACGCCGCCCGCACGGTCGCGGACAGCTACGGTTCCGGCGACGCGATCGGCGCGGCCTCCCTCAACGACGTTCTCTTCGCGTACGGCGACGCGGGCGTGCCGCGACCGGAAGGGCTCCCGGCCGGCGCCGGAACCACGTTCCGCGATCAGCAGGCGGCGCTGGCCGCGCTGCCCCCGGCGGCCGACAGCCGGGACTGGACGGTGACCGCGAACGTCCCGCTCTCGGCCTACCAGACGATGGAGACGGCGACCGGGCCGAACGGCGAGCGCCGCGAGGTGATGACGTTCACGCCGCCGGGCGGGGCGACGACGGTCACGACCACGATCTTCGGCGGCAACGGCGAGACGGTCTCCTCGGTGACCACCCGCACGTCGACCCGGGTCACCGGCGGCGCCGAGATCACCGTTCAGGAGAGTTTCGGGGCGGACGGCAAGGCGACCGGCACGGTCGAGACGCGTACCCAGTTCGACGGCGACCGGGTCGTCGGGCAGAGCACCGAGGTCCGTGACGGCGCCGGCGAGACCGTGCACCGGAGCGTCGAGAGCACCGATCCGCAGACCCGTGAGCAGGTCCAGGTGGTGTCGGAACGCAACGAGAAGGGCGAGCTCGTGGAGAAGAACCGGATCGTGACCGGCATCGCCACCAGCGGAGCGAACGGCTGAGACGATGGCTGACCACTACGGATTCACCGCCAACCCGAACTACGGGTACAGCCAGTACAGCGGGCAGACCCACTACGGCAGCTACCCGCCGTCGACGCTGCCCTACACGGCGCCGCCCGGGCCGAACAACCCGGACACCGTCGAGCAGATCTCGGCACGGATCCAGAACATGCACCCGGAGGAGATGGCGGCGCTCGCCGACCAGTGGCAGAACGCGTGGGCCTTCCTGGCCGACGTGCGCGGCTTCCTGGTCAAGCAGAGTGACGTGCTGCGCGACGAGTCGTGGCAGTCGCCGGCCGCCCGGGACGCGTTCCTCAAGATGGGTCCCGGCGAGACGCTCGCCTACCTGGACATGTGGATGGACGCCGCCCAGCAGAACGTCACGGCGCTGCGGCACCTGGTGAACGTCTCGTCCGAGGCGCGGTACGCGATGGCCCGGCTGGAGATCGCCTACCGGCGGGAGATGACCGACGCGGCGGACGTGAGCTTCCTGGAGAACCTCGAAGCGTGGGTGTCCGAGGGGCAGGGCTGGGACGCCGCGGCCCAGGAGTTCGTCTCCGAGGAGCAGGCGAAGGTCCGGGACCGGTACCGGATCGAGGCGCAGCGGCTGGCCCAGCACTACGGCGACCAGTTCTTCGACTACATCGCGGTGCTGTCGAACGGCTCCGGCCCGCCCGTGCAGCCGATGAACGCGGTGCTCAGCCAGCCGGCCGGGGTGCCCGGGACCGGCGGGCCGGGACAGTTCGCCCCGGTGCTGCCGGCCGGGAACACGTCACCGGGGAACGGACTGCCGGGCGTGAACCCGCCCCAGGGCCTGCTTCCTCCTGGGGTGCAACTTCCGCAGCCTGGTGTCGTACCCCCGGGGATTCTGCCGCCCGGTGTGACGCCTCCCGGAACACTGCCGCCGGGCGTCGCGTTGCCGCAACCCGGCGGTGTCCTGCCGCCGCCCGTGACCTTGCCGCCGCCGGCCACCTTGCCGCCGGGGAGTTTGCCGCCGGGGAGTCTGCCGCCGGGGACGCTGCCGGCCGGTCAGCCGCTGCCCGTTCCGGGAACCGTGCCGCCCGGCACGCTGCCGCCCGGGAGCGGCGGGCCGACGGTGATCGCGCCCGGCGGTGTGCGGCCCGGCCTGCCGTCGCAGGTCGGCCGGCCCGGGCGCGGCCCGAACGTGGTGATTCCGCCCAGTCTGCCCGGGCGCACGATCCGGCGGCCGTCGGGACCGGCTGCGCCTGCGGTACCTCCCGGTGGCGGCCGGGAGATCCGGCGCACCGGCCCGGCGGTCGTCCCCGCACCCACCCCCGGACGCCCGGGCCAGCGGCCCACCCGGACCACCCCGGGCGCCACCCCTTCGCCGCAGACCGGCCGGCCGGGCCGCACCACACCCGGCGTCACCCCGCCGCCGATCACCCCCGGACGGCCCGGGCGCACCGCCGCACCCGGCGTCACCCCGCCGCCGGCCACGCCCGGACGGACCGGCGACCGGCGGACGCGGCCCGGCACGACCACCCCGGTGCCGCAGACGCCGAACGGCAGGCCCGCCCGGACCACGCCCGGCGTCACTCCGCCGCCTGCCACGCCTGGGCGGCCCGGCGACCGCGGACGGCCCGCTGGGCCGAATCGGACCACCGGGACCAGCACCTTCGGTCCGCCGCCCACTCCGGCTGCTCCGCCCGTACTGAAGAATCCGGTGGAAGATCGTGGAACGCGGCCCGGAAGCGCCGCGGAGATCCGCACCCCCGCCGCCGCGCAGCGGCCCGGTGGCACCGCGCCGCCGGTCCTGAACCGGCCCACCTCGCCCGCTGCTCCCCCGCCCTGGCGTCCGCCGCGTGCGGACCGCGGCTCGACCGCGTGGTCGGACATGTTCGGCGCCGAGGACGCCCGCAAACGGGCCGGCGACGGGATCATCGACGCGCCGGAACGGGCCCGCCCGGACGGCGGGCCGTGGGGTCTGCGCAGCCGTGCCGCCACCCAGCCCGGCGACGTCACCCCTGAGCTGGACAAACGGCGAGGTGGCGGCGATGCGACAGAGACGGATCAACCATTCGGGGTACGGACACCCGGCGGCGCCGTGATAACCCGGCGCGACGACGACCACCCGGAGGAGGACATCGGCCGGGTGTTACGGGGCCGGTGAACGGGGTACCGACACCACCATCGACCCGGCCGCCCGGTCGTGCAGGCCGCGGCCCTGACTGTTCAGGATGATCGCCGGGACGAACAGGCCGAGCAGCACGGCCCGCAGCAGTCCACGGCCGAGGCCGAGAACCCCGCCGTCCGGATAGGAGACACAGCGGACCCGGAGCAGCCGCATGCCGGGCGTCTGACCGAACAGGCCGAGGAAGAAGGTGTTGGCGAGAATCAGGACGAGCACCGCCGGCCACGCCTTCTCGGCCGGGGTCGCGTAGAAACTCGCGATCAGCAGACAGAGCACCCAGTCGATCACGAGCGCGCCGAGCCGCGGGCCGAGCCCGGCAGCCTCGTTCAAAGCAACCACGGCTGCCGAGGGTACGCGATATGGTCCGGAGGTCCGGCTCGTGCTCTCACCGTGCCTGCTCCACGCGCTACGTAACACGGCAGAAACAGCAGGGATACGACGGGGCAACTCCAGACCCATAACGTCGCGACAAGCCTTGCCAGGTGGCGGCTCATGCCGCCCGGTATCGGAAAACTGTGCCAGGAGGACGTGTGTTCGCCAATCCCGAGGAACTCCTGCGATACCTCAAAGACGAGGACGTCAAGTTCGTCGACGTACGTTTCTGTGACCTCCCGGGTGTGATGCAGCACTTCAACATCCCGGTCGAGTCGTTCGACGACAGCGTTGTGACCGACGGCCTCGCCTTCGACGGATCGTCGATCCGCGGTTTCCAGGCCATCCACGAGTCCGACATGATGCTCCTGCCGGACGTCGCCACCGCCTTCGTGGACCCGTTCCGGATCCAGAAGACGCTCGCCCTGAACTTCTTCATCCACGACCCGTTCACCCGCGAGGCGTACTCGCGTGACCCGCGGAACGTGGCCAAGAAGGCCGAGGCGTACCTGGCCGCCAGCGGCATCGCCGACACCGCCTACTTCGGCGCCGAGGCCGAGTTCTACATCTTCGACTCGATCCGTCACGAGACCGCCGCCAACCAGGCGTTCTACTACATCGACTCGATCGAGGGCGCCTGGAACTCCGGCCGCGAGGAAGAGGGCGGCAACAAGGGCTTCAAGACTGCCTACAAGGGTGGTTACTTCCCGGTGTCGCCGGTCGACCACTACAGCGACCTGCGTGACGCCATGGTCCGCCGCCTCGTCGACACCGGCTTCACCGTCGAGCGGTCGCACCACGAGGTCGGCACCGCGGGCCAGGCCGAGATCAACTACAAGTTCTCGACCCTGCTGCACGCCGGCGACCAGATGCAGCTGTTCAAGTACATCATCAAGAACACCGCGTGGGAGCACCGCAAGACCGCGACGTTCATGCCGAAGCCGCTCTTCGGTGACAACGGCTCCGGCATGCACACCCACCAGAGCCTCTGGCTGAACGGCGAGCCGCTGTTCTACGACGAGACCGGCTACGCCGGCCTGTCCGACATGGCCCGCTGGTACATCGGTGGCCTGCTGCACCACGCGCCGTCGCTGCTCGCGTTCACCAACCCGACCGTCAACTCGTACCGGCGCCTGGTGCCCGGCTACGAGGCCCCGGTCAACCTGGTCTACTCGCAGCGCAACCGTTCCGCCTGCACCCGTATCCCGGTGACCGGCAGCAACGCGAAGGCCAAGCGCGTCGAGTTCCGCGTGCCGGACCCGTCGTCCAACCCGTACCTGTCGTTCTCGGCCCAGATGATGGCCGGCCTCGACGGCATCAAGAACAAGATCGAGCCCCCGGCCCCGATCGACAAGGACCTGTACGACCTGCCGCCGGAGGAGTGGGGCAGCGTCAAGCAGGTGCCGGGTTCGCTCGACGCCGTGCTGAACTCGCTCGAGACCGACCACGAGTTCCTCACCGCCGGTGGCGTCTTCACCGACGACCTGATCTCCACGTGGATCGACTACAAGCGCACCAACGAGATCGACCCGGTCCGGCTCCGCCCGACCCCGCACGAGTTCGAGATGTACTACAACGTGTAGCCAGAGGCTATAACCGCAGGTCAGCGGCTCTGTGCGGGCTTCTCAGTCCGCACAGAGTCCGCAAGCGTCTCCGCCATGAGCGAGTCCGCAGCCTTGCGAGTCCGATCCTCAGCGGTCGGCCAGAGGTGCGCGTAGGTGTTGAGCGTCGTCGTGGCCTTCGCGTGGCCGAGGGCCTTCTGGACCGTCACCACGTCGCAGCCCTGGGCGATCAGGCCGCTCGCGTAGAAGTGCCGCAAATCGTGGAAGTCGAACTCCTCAAGGCCAACTGCCGCGCGTGTCTTGCGCCACCAGTAGCCGACCGAGTTCTGGTGCGGCGGGTGCTCGTCCTGGCCGAGGAACAGCCACCCAAGCGGGCTCTCCGGCATGTCTCTCACGTGGACCGACAGCAGGTTGAGCAACCCGTCGGCCAGGAATACCGGCCGCTCGCTCCCGGCCTTCGGTGGCGAGATGAGCACCGCGGCGCCGGTGTCGCGCTGCACCTGCCGAGTCACCTGGAGGACGCGGCCCAGGAAGTTGATGTCCCGCCGCTGCACGCCGGCCACCTCGCCCAGCCGTAGTCCGGCGAACGCCGCGAGCGCGATGTAGAGCCGCATCCACGGCACCACAGCGCTGTCGAGCAGCATCCGTACCTGGGCTGGGGTCGGGATCATCATCGCCGCCTCGGCCCGCCGCTGCCGGGGGAGCTTGAAACCGTCGCTCGGGTCGGACGCGATGATCCGGTCGCGGACGGCCGCGCGCAGCACCGGCCGGACGTTCTGGATGCGGGTCTTCACCGTTCCCGGCGCCAGGCCCTTCGGCTTGCCCTCGCCGCGGTCCTTGGTCTGCATCGCCTTGACCCACTGCTCAAAGTGGGAACGACGGATCGCCTTCATCGGCAAGTGCCCGAACGTCACCGAGCCCGACGCGAGACGCATGGCGCGATCGGTGTTCGGTGGCCACACCTGCCGGGCCGCCCAGTCCGCGAAGAACTGCCGGTAGGTGATCTCCCCTGCCTTCGGGTCGACGTACTGCCCGGTGACCATCGCGGCCGTCTGCTCGTCGAGCCAGCGCTCGCCGTCCTTCTTTCGCTCGAAGTGGCGCGAGTGCTCCTTGCCGGCCTCGTCGCGGTACCGGGCGCGCCACATCCCGTTCGGCCGGCGCGCAATGCTCCTACTGGCCATCTACGTCGTCCCGTGGAGGACGCAGCCCCGGAGGAAGGTCGGCCACGGTGGCTCCCCCGTGACGCTCACGCAGCTTCGCGAAAACGTCACGTACGACGTCCTGAGGGATATCGTCCCAGGAGAGATCCTCTTCCAGCACCGACGCTGTGCGCGGGTGCGTAACCGCATGCTCGGCGAGGCGGTAGAAGGCGTCGTGCATCGCCTGGCGCGACTGGCGGAATTCTCCGAGGAGCTTCAGCGCCTCCTGGTCGGCAGCAAGCTCCGGAGGAACGGACAGCTCCTCCAGCGGCATACCAAAGACCTGCGCGAATGCGAGCGCCTCGTCGTAGGTGATGCGCCGAGGAGGGTCGCCGTTCTCGATCTTCCACACCGCTGACTGGTTGATCGGACAGCCGAGATCGGTCATCCGCTTCGCCAGGCTCTCCGTCGACATGCCGGCGCGCTGTCGCTCGTACGCGATACGGCGAGCAAGGCCGGCTTCGCCGCCGATCGGCCTGGCGGGGTTGGGTCGGGGCATCAGCTCTCCATTCCTATACGGAATGGAAATCTATCCGCCAGGGATGGACATGGCAAGCATCTTCCGGTAATCCTTAAACGCATCAAACGTTTCCCGGAAGGAAGAGGCGATGCGGAAGTCTGTGACTCCTGAGCGCACCTGGATGACCACCGAGGAGGTCGCCGCGAGGTTCCGGACTGCCCCCGGCACCGTCCGGTACTGGCGGTTCAACGGCACCGGGCCGACCGGCGTCCGATTCGGCCGGCGCGTGCTGTACGACCTCGTCGAGGTCGAGCGCTGGGAGGCCGAGCGGACGCACCCGCTAGCAGGCTGAAGTGCCCAGAAAAGACGAAAGCGGCCCCCACCACAGAAGCCGCCCCACCATCACCACTGCCGAGCGTGCCGCATCACGGGTACGTGACGCAACCCGGGAGGAACACCGGAATGGACACTGAGATCCCGATCGACGCGCGCACGCTGAGCGCACTGGACACCGCCGGGATCGCCGGCCTGCACCGGGTGTTCCTGGCGGTCGACGACAACGGCATGGTTCTGGTGGACGTCCTGAAGGAACGCACCGGGCTGATCTGGATGGCTGAGGAGTTGGCCGCGCTGCTGCTGGCCACCTGGGTGGCGCACCTGATCGAGACGAACGCCGCCCTGGAGGCTTACCTGCGCGACCTGATCGGCTCCGAGCCGTACATCGCGGTGGCCGAGAAGGTGGTCGTGCAGGCCCTCATGACGACTGCTCAGGCAGTGCCCGTTGTCTGAAGCCGCCGAGGTGATGAAGGGGGTCAAGCCACCGAGCATCACCAAGAAGCTGATCAACCACGTGGCGACCGCCTTCGACCTGGTCAACCACGACGGCAAGGCCTACGCGGTGTTCAAGCCGCGCCCGATCGACGGCACAGGCGCCGCGTACGGCCCGGAACAGCCCGTCGGTGTGGCCCGGCTGCTCGGCCCCTCCATGCAGCACTACATCGTCGGCATGGCCTGGGCCACCTACCAGCAGGCCGTCAGCCGGAGCACCGTCGAACAGGTAATGGCGGTTCTCAAGGCCGGCGCGTTCGCCCAGCCGGAGCGGCCGCTGTCGCTGCGCTTCCACCACGACCCACAGGGACGCCGACTCACCGTCGACCTCGGCCGTAAGGATGGCCAGTGCATCCGGATCAGCGCACAGGGGTGGGGCGTCGGGCCGAGCCCTGACGGGGTGATGTTCCGCCGGTCGCACGCCACCAAACCGCTACCGATCCCTGAGCGCGGCGGCAAGCTGACCGAGCTGGCGGAGCTGATGGCGATGAACCCGGACAGCGACGAATTCCGCCTGTTGCTCGGCTGGGTGCTGGGCCTGCCGTTCTCAACGTCGGTGCGGCCCGGGCTGTTGCTGATCGGGCCGCCCGGGACCGGGAAGTCCACCCGGATTCGCCTGCTCACCTCGCTGTGGGAGCCGTCCGGTGTGGAGGCGCTCGGCTCCTGCTTCGGCCAGAACCACACCGACGACCAGGTGCGGGCGTCACACCGGGCGGTCCCGCTCTGGGACAACCTGTCCGCGATCAGCCACAACACCAGTGACCTGCTCTGCACGATGGTCACCGGCGCTGCTCGGGAAGTGCGCACGCTCTACACCACCGGTGACCTGGACACCCAGGCGATCCAGCGGCCCGTCGGCCTGACCGCGGTGAGCGTGCCGGCCGGGTTACGCGCCGACGCGCTCGACCGGCTCGTCGTGGTCGAGGCGCCACAGATCCCGCACCGGATCGACGACGCCGAGGTGCAACGCGACTTCGACCAGGCCCACGCCCGTCTGCTCGGCGCGGCCTGTGACGCACTGGCCGGTGCGCTACGCAAATGGCCGGAGGCCGGCGAGACGGGCGACTTCCGGATGGCCGCGTTCGCCCGCCTGCTCGACGCGCTCGACCTGGCTGAGCTGCCGGGCCTGCCCGACGGATCGCTGCTGGACACCTACGCGACCGCGGTGACCACGGTGAAGCAGCGCAACGCCGCCGACGACGTGTTCGGCGCCGCCCTGCTCGCCCTGTTGGAGAGGTCGGCCGGGCAGTGGACAGGGCAGGCCTCACAGCTGCTTGCCGCCGTGGCCGGACACGCCCAGTACGGCGATCGGGACACCCCCGGCTGGCCCCGCACGCCCCGCAAGATCCCCGAGGTTCTGAATCACCTGCGCGACGGGCTGGCTGCCCTCGGCGTCACCTGGCGCACCACGGTGGTCCGGGGCAGCACCCGGTACTACCTACACGGCCCTCCTCAAGAACAGCCAGCTCAACCACCGGGCGGGGGTACCGGACATTTGCCCGTCGTTGGCAGCCTCCCGCCCGCTGGTGGGGGTGGTGGGCTTGGGGGTGGGCATCTGCCTCAGGCGGGGGTGGGCATTCCCGCAGTAAGCCCACCCCCGATGAGGGCGTTGTGACCTGCAAATACGCGGATAGGGGTGGCCGAGGGTGGGGGTGGTGGGCTTATCCCGGGCCACCCCGCTCTGTTCCACCTCTCAAAAAGAGAGAAAGAGCAAGGGGCAATACAGGGTGTCCCGGAAAAAGCCCACCACCCCCACCCTCGGCCACCAGGCGGGCACATATGCGCAGGTCACAGCGGCCTCAGGTGGGGGTGGGCTTACTACTGAAGCACCACCACCCCCATGCCCACCACGCCCACCGAAGTTTCGGCACTTGAGCCACGACCACAATCGAATGCGAGAGGTGTGAATCTTGAATCGGTCTGCTGTGATCCCTGCTTCCGGCAGCTATCTCGCCGTCTATCAGTCTCCGCACACCGACGACGGAACCTTCAGCCTCCCTATCGAGGGCTGGGCGGCCGACGGCAGGGCTCTCGTCCTGGAGGCTGAACTCGGCCGGGTGATCCCCGCCGGTGACCGGCCGGGTTTCCTGCGGGTAGAGCCAACCCCGGCCCGGTGCGTGGCTGTGCTGCCTGCACCAGGCTGGCATGTCCAGTGGCCGCACGACGGGCAACGGATGCCCCTTCTCGGCTGGGTGGTGGATGAGCAAGGGCGCGTCACTGCGCTGGCCGCTGACAGCGAGGATCTCTACCACTTTCAGCGCTGGGGCGCGGATCAGGTGCCTCTGCGGTACGAGCCGCCCGGAGATGGCCCGGTGAATTCCCCGGGCTCCCGGCCATGCAACCGGATCCACTACTTCCCGCCCGACGTGATCGAGTTGGTCGGGCAGCACACCGAGCGAACCGCCGATGACCGATGCTGACCCCGGCGCCCTGATTGTGCCGGCCACCGTGTCACCGCGTACCGCCGAGCTCGCCCTCATCGCCCTACGGGAGGTGGTGCGCCAGGCCCAGCCTCGGCGTAACGGCCAGCCCTTGCCCGGCGACCTGGTCACCGCGGTGCTCGAACTTCGCCAGGTCGCGGCTACACGCGGAGAACTGGATCACGCGCACCTGGTCGTGTCAGCCTCCGAACAGATCGACACCCGGGAAGCCGCCCGCCGGCTCGGGGTGTCCGTCCGGACCGTGCAGGAACGGTGCGCAGCCGGACGTCTACCCGCGACCCGCGTGGGCCGCCGATCCTGGCTCGTGCACTGGAAGGACACCGATGACATCACCTGACTTCGGCAACCACAACCGCCGACTCGCCGACCTGGAACGCACCCAGGCCCGCCGCGACCAGCAGCAGGCCCAGGTCGACGAGGACGAGTTCACCAGCCTGTTCCCGCCGACCGACGCATCAGCGCCGCCCGATGATCTGGGCCTCGACGACGCTGCCTTCCGTGCCCTCTTCGGCCCCGGCTTCGGACCGATCTAGGCCGGGGGTCTCGGGATGCTGGCGCGTCAACGTCACCCAGGCCGGTCCGGGCACCGGATCGTCCATCCGCCGGCAGCACGCGGGATCGAAGGCGGGGAGGACCACTACTCTCGGTTCGATGATCCGTCCTGCGCGCCAGGCATCCCAGACCCGACCACGGCCCAGGGCGGGGCAGCCCGGCCGGGCGTCAACGTCACCCGGTGCGCGCCAACGGTGAGCGCCGCGCATCGGGGTCGAAAGGCTACGAGGCAATCGACTCCTCTCACGCCTGAGAACCGACCTGCGCCCGGCCGAGCCGCCCTGCCCTGGGCCACTTGACGCCTCACCTGGCCGGGAGTCCAGAAAATCCAGGCCACAGACCGTGTGACCCCCGCGCGAGTCAGTTGTCCCCTCCCTGCCTGGGTGTTGCAACAGTCCGCAGCACTGACGCGAACTGTTGCAACGGTGTCTGGGCTGACGGAAATTGCTAGGTAAACCAGCAGGTCTGAGAAAATTCGCTGACCAGGCCAAATGACCCCCGCGCCGGTCATGTGGATCTCTCCCCAGGAAAATTGAATTTCCGAAATAGCCGGTCTACGGCGGTACGTTGGCTCGGTGAAAACGGGACACAAGGTACTGCTGGGGCTGGGGGCTTTGCTGTCAGTGACGGCGATGCTGCTGGGCCCGATCGCCATCGCTATGGCGTATCGACCTACCCGGGGCGCTGACCAACCGAACGCGCCTGACTGGATGGAGGCCTGGGGTGCCCTTTACGGGTTGGTGGCGGCATCTCTCGCCGCCATCGCGGCCGCAGCGGTCTACATGCAGGGCAAGCAGGCGGCTCGCGTAGCTGAGGACCGGTGGCGCGCAGAACGTGACGAAGCCGACCTCGTCGGACCGCGGGCCGTCCTGGCGGAGCGCGTCGGTCCCAGCATGACGGGCAATCGGCTCGACGAGGTTTTCGTCCGCGTACGTAACTACAGCACACAGCCCATCAGGCGGGTCAGCAGCTTGACGATCTTCAATCCAGACGAACACGGCTTCGGCGCCCAGCATCCTGTGATCGGGCCTAACGAGGAGGCGCTGTTGGTGTTTCGAGGCAGGCCGGCCAAACCGAGCATTTTGTCATCCGGGCCACATGGCGCGTGGGACTTCGATGACGAGTCCAAGCTGTGGACGGTTGAATTGCGGTTTTTGGATGCCTCGGGTCAGGCATGGAAGCGGGTGAACAACAACGAGCCGACCAAGGTCAAAAGCCCGTTTCCAGGTGGCGACTGACAGAGCTGATTGCGCCCGGATTGAGGTCTTGACGATCTTTGGCGCGGCCAGGGGCACCCCTGAACTGGCCTGTGGGGCCGCTTTCAAGCACGCCGGAGGCCCCGCACCATCCGCACCAAACCTGGTGCCCTCGCTGCTCACCGCCTGGCGCGGGCCATGGCGCGGCTCCGCACCAAAGATCCCTGCCCGCGCCATGGATTTCTCGCGCCGGCGGGTACCGGTCGAGCCTGTCTGAAGCTGCCGCCGGCCGCTCAGGTGCGGGCCGCGAGAACCGCGAGAACGCCGTGTCCTCCCAGGTGGCTCCGTCTCGCGCCCCTTCTCGCGGATCCGCGAGGTGAATTCGGTGTCGCGAGAAGGGAGCAAGGGGTACGTCAGGAAGCCGACGCGACGGCACCTGCGCCCGGCTTGCCGATTGACGATCGGGTATGCCTAGACCTTCACGCGAACCCAGCCACGCAGATCAAGCCGCCGCCATCCTCGACGAGGTGACCTCCTCCGGCCCGTTGGACAAGATCGACCACCTACTCGCGCAGGCGCAAGTTCACGCTCTGCTCGCCGTGGCCAAGGAGTTGGACCGCGTCCGCGATCAGATCGGCGGTGTGGAGATGGCGCTCCGCGGCCCCGACGAACACGGCGCCGGAACCAGCCTCCACTACATCAGCGACTGGCTGGAGAAGATCTCCCGCAAGTGAGTCGCCGGCGCCCGGCCGGTGGTCGCGGGCAGGGGGTGTCGGGTGCTGCCGACGTCCCCTGCCCGCACCACTGATGACGTCAGTTGGTTGCGTTGCGCGTCGCCGGATGTCCCTGATAGGCCGTTGAGCCGCCGTGTCCCCGCTCAACAAGGACACGGCGCAACGCGCAACATCACAGGTCAGTGCTGTCGCGCGGCCTGTTGCCGAGCCGCAACACGTTGCGGGCCCGCCGCAACAGTGGTGCTCGTGACTACGGTTGCCCTCGGCGCTGTCGAGGGCGGATCAACCACCACATCGGTCCTCGTCGGCGGTCGCGGCGACCCGCTACCGGCGCCGGCGAGGGCGCAACCCGCGACCGCGACCGCCGACGAGGACCGATGTGGATCAATAGCGGTTACTCCCAGCAATAGCGGAGCCGCTGTTGCTGCCGCTTTGGGGTTGAGCAGGGAGAACCCCCAAAAACAGCGGCAGCGGCGGCACCCTCCGGACCCCCGGAATACGGCCCTGGGGGGCATCTGGAGGGACGTGCGGGCCGCTACCGCTACTGGCCTCCGTAGTCACCAGCACCATGCAGGTCCCGGGTGAGGTATCAGTGGCACTGCTACTGGTAGCAATTTTGATACCGCCGGTTGATACCGGATCGCCGAGGTCACGGCAGCTGGTATCAGGTATCGCGCCTCACCGCTTCGGCACTGCCAAGGGGGCCCCACATGTGGACGGCCCCCTCGTGGGGCGCTGATACCTCGTCGCCGACGTAACGCTGGCCGCGTTCCCGGTAACGCGGACGTTCCCGACCCGCGTTACCCCGTACATTGGCAACCACCTGCGATGATGCCGGGCGGTAACGCGGAACGCCTCGGCACCGGTGCCGGCTCAACTCCCGTCGTTACGACGGTGGTTGGCGCCTACGCCGCGTTCCGTTACCGGGATGATCATGTAGCGCAGGCCGTGCTACGCGTAGCGCTGGTGCTACGGGGCTGCGCTACGGCCTCCCGCAGGTCAACGCCACTTGTAGCGTGTAGCGCGAGAGCCGCCAGAGTCCCCGAAACAGGGCTCCTGGCGGCTCTTGTGGCTGTCCGGCGCCGCTACGCTACCGATGCATCTGGGCCCGATGACCCATGCTCGACAGCCGGGCGGACAGCTGGAGCAGCGCCTCCGGCGTCAGCTCGATGTCCTCGCGGCCCCCGCCGAGCTGGACCACGCCGACCGTCTCGATGCTCCCAGTGCCCCGGTCGTCGCGGCGCTCCAGCCAGAACGAGACCTCCGCGGCTTCACCGGTGTCGGCGCCGGCCGCGGTGACGGTCTCCGGGGCGCTGGAGTGGTTGCGGGCCCGGCCTTCGCCCATGGCGCCGTCGTAGTGCTCGACGCACCACTCCGGGCACTGCGCTGCGGCTTTCGCCAGCCGCTTCTGGCGCTTGCGCTCTGCGCGTTCCTGGCGCCGGCGCTGGTACTCCTGCTCGGCGGTCGGGTGCAGGCGGGTGTGCACCTCGTCGCCGAACTCGAACCGCCAGCCGTCGGTGTGCAGATCGTCGCGCTGGTCCGTGAACACGGTGACCTGGGATCCGCTGAGGTCGGCCTCCTGGAACATCACCAGGCCGCGGATCGTCTGCCAGCCGTCCGCGGTGAGCAACTGACGCCCGACACGCAGGTTCTCCGCGCGGGTCTCGCGGACCGGCGAGTCGTCGAGGGGCAGGTCCGGGACGATGACGCGAAGCTTCTCCAGGACGTTGAGCAGGCTCATCGCCTTCCTCCGATCGTGACGGGGTGGCCAGGGGTGCGGGCCGCGGACAGGAGCGCGGAGCCGAGCTGACGGGCGGCGGACTCGGTGAGCCACACCGTCCCGGCGCCGCCGGGCAGCGAGACCTCCACCTCGACCTCGCCGGCCGCCGGGCGAACCAGGAACAGGGCGCGCTGAGCACCTTCGGTCCGGCCGTCGACGTAGGCACCGTTGCCGGCGCGCACGGTGTCGGCCGTGCCCTTCTCGCCCCAGGTGCACAGGTAGACCGGGGTGCCCGGCCCCAGCAGGTCGGCCAGCGCTGTCTCGGCGTCCTTGAGGCGCTGGCCGAGGCCGGTGACGACCGGGTATCCGGTCTCGATGTCGTCGGTGTGCAGCATCGTGGTCATCGGGTTCACCCCATCCGTCCGGGCCGGCCGGGCTGACGGCCCGCGGCCATGAGTGCGGCTCCCAGCTGGCGGGCGCCGGCCGGGCTCAGGTAGACGCGGTCGGCGTCCTTCGGTGTGCGGACCGCCAGCGTGATCTCCCGGTCGTCCTCCGGCGTCGTCACCGTGACCTGCGCCTGGCCGGCGCTGCCGGTGTACGCCTCCACGGCGACGGTGGCCAGGCGGTCGACCTCGTCGGCCACGGTGAGCAGGTGCTGGGCGAAGTCGCGCATCTGGCCGGCGCTCAGCTCGATGTCCTCCGGCAGCTGGCCCAGGATGCCGACGGTGTCGGTGGTTCCGTCGGGCCAGTCGCGGCGCTCGACCCAGGTCGACACCGTCAGCGCGGCTGCGGTCCGGGCGCCACCACCGGTGATGGCCAGCGGGGTGCTGGAGTGGTTGCGGGCGCCACGCGGCGTGACGTAGTGCTCCGTGCACCATTCCGGGCAGGGGCCGTCCTCAGCGTCGGGGTACGGCTTGCCCCTGGTCCATGCGTTCACGGTCATGCCCGCTCCCTCGGCAGGTAGGTGTATCCGCTGGTGTCGAGGCGCCAGAACGCGGCCTCGGTCGTCTTAAGCAGGTCGTACATGCGGGCGCAGGTCATCTCGACGCGGACGCCGGCGACCTCGAGGACCCACACGTCGGTGACGCTCCCGGCGCCGTCGTCGTGCAGCTCCGACCACATCCGCACCTCGGCGGGTGTTCCGGTGGCCGTGGCCCGGCCCATGACGGACCGGCGCAGGCTCTGGTGGGTGCGCCCGCCGTCCCGGCCGTCGAAGTGGCCCAGGCACCATGCCGGGCACGGCTGGTGCTCCGGAACGGTCCGCGGAATGAGCTGGAGTGCCTTTGTGGGATACACGTTCAGTGCTCCAGCGCACGTAGCTGGCGGGCCTTCGTGGCGACCGACGACACCACCGCGGCGAACCGCTCGGCCTGCTCGACGGTCATGGCGGCCTCGCACCAGGCGGTGACGCCGATCTCGCGGGGCACACCGCGCTCGTCGACGCGTACGACTTCCGCCTGGGCGACGGTCTCCTCCTCATCGGTGCCGGCCACCACCGCGGTGTGCCCGTAGTGGTGCCGCTGGCCGGTGCGGGCCTCCCAACTCGGCCGCGGTGCGCCCTCTCCGAACCCGAAGTCGTCGGGGTTGTGCTGGACCTCGCACCAGGCCGGGCACGGTGCAACGAGTGCCCCGCTCAGCGCCGAGGTGGTCGATACGGTCGACTTCATGCCGTCACCCCCTGCCGGGCACTGCGGACGGCCTCCAGGATCATCGCTGCGTACCCGCTCCGCCCGGTCGAGGGACACGGTGCCGTCGTCGTCCTTGACGCACCCGACGTCCACGCGCACCTCGCCGACCGTGCCGGCGCGGAGGCTGTCGATCCGGACCACCTCGATGTAGACGTCCGGTTCGTCGTCGGGACTGGCCGCGGCAATCTGCGCACGGAGCCCGCAGTGGTACTGCACCCCGACCTGCTGCTCCAACTGGATCGGATCGTCGTGCTCGAAGACGCACCACTCCGGGCACCCCGACGTGGGGACCGGGATGGGCATCCGAGCGTCTGCTGTCGTGCTTCGCATTTCGTTATCTCCGTCGATGCATCGCTGCCGAATCGGAAGAAGATCGTTTGCGGTCTGTTGACGCGGGTTTCGCGCACCGGTGACGCACCGGGCCGCGCAGGAGCGGCGCACTCGCACGCCGTGTTTCCGCAGCAATGACCGCTGATGATCAAGGAAGGGTGACGCGATCTTGGCGCACGCGGCGACGAGATCTCTGCGCACCCGGTGACGCTCCCCGACCGCCTCGTTGACAGCCGGGGAGCACCCCATCACGCAGTCGGAAACGGGTCGTCCGGAACGTCACCGGAGCGGCTGTTCTCGCGCTCGAACTCCGCGCGATCCAAGTCCTCCTGGACGCGCTTGAGAGCGGCGAACACGCACCGAATCTCCGCCACGATCTGCTCGTCGGTGAGCCGGTCCGTCAGCGCCAGATCCCGGATGATGTCGAGCGCGCGGCGGTACTGCTGCGGCTCCGGAACCAGTTGGCCGGCATCCGCCCGCAGCAGCGCCACGTACTCCGCGCTCACGCCTTCACCGCGCTGACGAACCGCGCGGTCCGGGCCGCCTGCTCGATCGCCCGGGACAGGGCGAGCGCCTGCTCGACCGTCATGAGCCCGCCCTTCGGCAGGCCGCCGAACATGCCGCCGGCCACCTCCAGCCGGACCTTCGCCGAACCCGTGTCGCCGTCCGGCTCGTCGTTGCGCTCGACCACGACCACTGCGACGTACTGCTCGGCGCTTCCGCCGGCCGTCATCGGCACGGCGACGTCGCTGGACGCGTGCATCACCAGGCCGTCGTCGGGGTCGACGTGGTGGTTGTCGCACCACGGCTCGGCGCACGCCGTCGCCAGCACCGGGGCGGTCATCGCGGGAGCCCGTACGCTTCGCGGGCCGCGGCCACGAGCAGCTGTGCCAGGGCCAGCGCGTCGCCCGGGGTCATCGGTGTGTCCCCGGCGCCCTGGACACGGACGTTCGGCACCTGGCCGATGTAGCCCTCCAGGGAGACCGCGACGTCACCGCGCTCACCGTCGAAGGAGTTGGTGTGCACGTGCTTGTCGTTGCCGACGTGCAGCGTCTGGTCCTCGGTGTCCCCGGGCAGCTCCACGATGCACCACGGGGTGCAGTCGGGAACGAGGGCCGCGAGACGCTGCTGTGTCGTGGCGGGCAGGCTCGATCCGGATTCGCCCTCGGTGACCTTGGCGAAGAGGTTGAGCAACGCGGCCAGCCGGCGGGCCTCGGTCGCGGTCACCCGCTGGTCGAGGCTCTGGATGCTGACCACTTGGTCGCCAGCGCCCTTCTCGGTGTCGAAGCGCTCGGCTGACACGACCACGCCGGCCACCTCGGCCAGCGCGCTGACGTGCAGGGCACGGCCCGGCTCGACCCCTTCAAGGTGCTGGGAGCAGAACGGCGGACAGGTGATCGCGGCAGGCTGCGAAATGGCCGCGTCGGCGGCCGGGGGTACGGTGATAGTGCAGTACACGACTGAACCTCCAGAGGGTTCGGTTCAGGTCCCCGGTCGGCGTTGCACCGCCACCGGGGACCGCTGTGTTTGTGCGCTTATCCGAGAAGCCTTGGCACTCACGATTAGCGGCTTACCTGGCTCGAACCTTACAAGCATTTGTTATAAGGTGCAAGGCGGGTTGTGAAGACCAGTCCCGGCTCAGCCTTGATAGTTGGTGACATAAAGCAGTAAGGCTTACGGCACGATGATCAGAGCCTTCCGAGCGAGAAAGGATCACCGGCGCCGTGAGCGATCCACGAGACAGCACCTCGGGCCCCTACGTGACGGCGCAGCAGGGTGACGCCTGGGCCCAAGACGCAGCCCGACAGGGGAAGCGCGGAACTCAGCGGCTGCTCGCAGTCGAGACCCGGGCGCCATCCGACGAGGTGCGGGACGCCTTGGAGCTGGCGGCCGGCGAAACCGTCGTGGTGCGCCGGCGCCTGATCCTGGCTGACGGCCAGCCGGTCGAGTTGGCCGACTCCTACTACCCGGCCCGAGTCGCCGAGGGGACCGAACTGGCGGAGGAGAAGAAGATCCGGGGCGGCGCGGTACGAGTGCTCGCCGATGCAGGGCTGGCGCTCGAAGACATCGCCGAGACCATCACCGCACGGCTGCCCGACGAAGGGGAGCAGGAAGCGCTGGCCGTTTCCGCGGACCAACCGCTCATCGTGCTGACCCGCGTCAGCCGCCCGGCCG
This sequence comes from Actinoplanes sp. NPDC026670, assembly GCF_040638175.1. Lineage (NCBI taxonomy): Bacteria > Bacillati > Actinomycetota > Actinomycetes > Micromonosporales > Micromonosporaceae > Actinoplanes > Actinoplanes sp. NPDC026670. Next base: position 3,549 of record NZ_JBEZXU010000041.1, on the reverse strand, counting down.
GCGGCCGTCCCGTCGAATACGCCGTCAACAGGATGGTGGCCGATCGCACCGAACCGCTCCACTACCGGATGAGGAACAGCGCCCAGTGACCCAGCCCGACCTTGCCCCCGACGACGGTGTGCGCAGTCGCCAGCAGCAGATCGCGTCGAACCTCCGCGCGCTCATCCTGTCCGGCGACCTCCGCCCGGGCGATCGCGTGCCATCCACGAGTGCCCTAATGGAGCAGTACGGCGTTACAAACCCGACGGTGCAGCGCGCTCTGGCGATTTTGAAGGACGAGGGCTTCCTCAAGGGCGACAAGGGGAAAGGTGTCTTTGTCACGGCCAACCAGCCGGTCGTCATTCGGGCCAGCCACTACCCGCGGCCGGCACCGGAGGGGCAGCCTTACCCGTGGATCTCGACCCACTCGACACCGAACCGGCCAGCCAGGATCGACCTGATCTCGGTCGATGAAGTGCCTGCCCCTGCCCAAGTGGCTGCGGCATTCGGCGCCGAGAACGGTGCCTCGGTGCTATGCCGCCACCAGCTGCTGCACCTGGGCGACGAGCCGGCCGAGCTGCTGTGGTCGTACTACCCCGTCGAGATCGCGCGGGGCACCCGGCTGGCCGAAAGGCGGAAGATCAAGGGCGGTACGCCGGCGGTGCTGGCCGAGCTGGGCTATCCGCTGCGTAACGCCATCGACCAGGTGGGCACACGGCTGGCAACCGTGGACGAGTTCATCGCCCTCAAACTCCCTCAGGACATGCCGGTGCTGCGGCAAATACGTGTGCTCTACACCGACAACCAGAGGCCCGTACAGGTCGACATCATGATCAAGGCTGGGCAGCAGTACGAGATCCAGTACGAGCTTCCCGAGTAGGCGGGAAGGACCCTTCTGCGGGAACGTCCCCGGCCTCGGTCGGGGCTTTCGCATATGGATGACCAGCTCTTTTGGCGTTCCGGTTGACGGCAGACCTGCTGTAGACGGACTGTATACGTATGGCAGGCAGAGGAACAGAAACCATCACCGGGCTTGCGCCGAGTGCGGCGAATTCCGCCGACGCAGTTGCAGCGGCCATCGAGCGGGCGAACCGGGTACCGCAACAAGATGCTGCTGCAAACCGTGTTACCGAGACCACCGGAGTGGCCGCCGCTCCGCCGTCGGACGTGTGGCAGGCCCGGGTGAGTCGCGAGCTGAGCGCCAAGCTGCTTGAAGATGCTGAATTCTTAGGTCTCGCCAGCAAGACGGAAGTCGTTAAGGCTGCATTGGAGCTACTTCACCGGCACGCTACGGAGATCCGCATGGCCGAGGGGGTGAAGGCTTACTACGAGGGGGAACGGGCACCTCTACCCGCCGGGGTCGTGCCGTTCGACCCGAGCGAACTCGACGACGACGACATCGACGAGTGAGCCGGGAGCCCTTGCGCGGCGAGGTGTGGAACGTCGCGCTGCCGAATCCGATCGGAAAGCACCCGGCCGTCATTCTTAGCATCAACCGGCTCAACGATCAGCTGAACGCAATCACGATCCTGGTCATCACCGGCACCCCGGGGCCGCCTTATACCCACATCCCCATCGGGCCATCGGCCGGCGTAAAAAAGTACAGGGTGTCCTTCGTCAACGTTACGGACATGCACACCGTCGCCCGAGGGCGGGCCTATGAGCATCTCGGTCGCCTTCACCCCCCGACTGAGCTCGCGCACGTTGAGGACCAAGTGCGCGTCTACCTCGGCCTCTAAAGGGGCGCGCCATACGAACATTTGTACGAGAGATCACGTGGTGAAAACCGGACATAATACTCACTCTGTGTCAATGGGAACTTGACGGTGAGTGGGCCCGGTGTCAAGCTTGACTAGACACGGATGGCCGTCTGCTGATGGAAACACCAGCACCCGCTGATGCGGCTCAAGCCGGTCGACGTGTTCTACAGGGCCGCTACCCACGGGTACGCGGCCTTCGTAGTGTCTGACCACGGGTGAATCTTCAGGCCGTAGGAAGTCAGTGCCTTGAGACCTGATCCGCGCCGGTAGAGACGGGGCGCCATCGCCTTCAGGTACGACTGATCGGTGACCCCATTGCGCGGCTCGAACGCCGCGAACGTCGCCGAGGCCACCGCGTCGGCCAACTGGAGCTGCTCAACGCGGGCTGGCTGATCGATGCTGCCGCCAGCCGGATCCAGGAAGTCCCAGGCAATCTGGCAACCCGGGGTGAGCTTAAGGTTGGCCTCGTACTGGCGCAGCTTCGCCAGCTTGAAGCGGATGATGTGGGCCAGCGTGTACTTCAACTGGGCTTGGTGATCCCGGGCGTACCAGCTCAGCCGCTCCAGCAGGAAGCGGAACGTGTAGAGGTACGCCTGATCGTCGTTGAGCGGAGACCCGGTCAGGGCGCGCTTGCAGACGACCACGCTGGAGAGCACCAGCCACTGCTGCTTGCCGATCGCCGTCGCCACAGCGGTCTTGTCGGCCGGCGTGAAGTTGCGCCAGTGCAGGAGCTGACCGGGGCCGCGCCGGGCCTGTTGGCGCAGCTGGGCGAGGAAGTTCGTGGAGATCGTCAGGCCGTTATCCGGGATCATGACCGCGGACATGACGAAGTGATCACTCGACGCGGCGGTCCGGGCCCGGACGCCGGCCTCGTCGATGAACGCGTGAAGTACCCGTGGGGTCACACTTACGACCATAGACAGGGTGTATCCCGTTACGGCACTCGGATTCGCGCTCGTTGAGGCGTGTCGCCGGGCATGGGGAGCGACCGGGCAGACGCTCCGGATCTTTCCCAGTCGACACACGGTGAAGGTGGCTACCCCGGTCGGGTGGACACCTTCACCGCGTCAGAGGCCTTGAACACTTCCGGTCCGCACAGAGTCCGCAAGATGTCCGCAAACAGCCAGCGGCAACCAACGGGATCAACCCCTATAAGCGCAGGTCAGAAGCACTCTCAGAGAGAATGGGCAGGTCTCAGGCCCGCCGTCACTCGTTGTACTACAACGTGTAGTGCCTGCCATGGGTCTGATCAGCGGTTTCACCCGCTGATCTGATCCCGGGCCCAGATCGTAGAACGGCGGTCATGCTCCGGCATGACCGCCGTTTGCCGTTCCGGAGCAGCCACCCACCCACCTCATCGGCGATCTTGGGGAGTTGTGGAACACCTGCGAAGCTTCTTCAAGGCTTCGCCGCATCCGGGGCCGACCCCTCTACTGTGCGATGTCTTCCCGCCGAGACCTGTCTGAGGTCCGGCTAGCCGTACCGCAGGCGGCTGAGACACCGACCCGAGGCCCGGAATATCGTATTCGCGACGAATTCGCCCCCAACCAACCATGTGGATCTTGCACGTTTCTCCACCTTCGAGGCGATCTTGCACGATTCTTCATGTCTGGACATGGTTTATCGTGCAAGGTCCACTGTGCCCGGGAGACCTTGCAGCCTTCTTCCTGCTGGGAGGTGGAAAGAGCTGCAAGATCGGCGCAAGCATGGAAAGTCGGCTCTCCGGGTGGATGTGTGGGTTAGGTGCGGCCTGGTAGGTCGATGTTGTAGCCGCCGAGGTGGAGTTTGGCGAGGGCGATGAGGGCGTGGG